>JAJYJD010000313.1 GCA_021789755.1 Bacteroidota bacterium | reverse complement strand
ATGAATTCGTTGTGACCTGTCACAATAATAATTTATCAGTGGATTGACTTCAACTTCCTTTTTCGTTTTAGCTGTGTCGGTCGCTGCAGAAGTTGGAGAGTAGGGTTTCTTGAAACTCACCTCATTGCACGAATTGACATAGGGGCTGCTGCGCAGGATATGATAACCAGAATTGCTATGCTGGCCGCCCTCTTAATGCTAAGTCGTTCCATTTCAGCCTCCTTTTGCACGCTTGACTTAAAACCCGATTTCAGACTTTTGATCTACTCACCTGCAACTAATGAACGGGCGCAAGGGTGATCCCTCGGTCGTCGACTTCTTGTCGTATGAGTTTGAGGGGTCGTATTACCCCCCAAGGCAACTCTGTCCCCGTTACTGCGAACAAGATGCACCCCCATACCTGGTTTTCTAATGACAAATTCTGGTGGCCGGGAATAGGAATCAATAGGTATATCTGCCCATTTTCGAGATGAAGTGATTGAAGATTGGCAAATCAAAAAAGCCGGATAAAAAACGACTAACCGCCGCTCAGCCTTAGAGACCATACCAGACTGATTTTCATGCCTAAAAGATCCCACGGGAACCAAATGAGCGTAAACGGAAATTCATCTGGAAATCCGGAAACGCGTATGCTTGATATAAGAACCTCGTTTGGTGGAAAAGGACAACGGCGGAGGAATCCTGACGGCGACCTACACTGAATGGACTCCGTGTGTTATTCAATGAGTCCGTTGATGAAAAGAATTGCCAGAGCAATCAATTCGGACATGCCCTTTGAGTTCAGCTTCCTCGCAATACTTTCCCTATGATGATCTACAGTCCTTCTGCTAATGAAGAGCCTTGAAGCTATTTTCTTGCTCGAAAGTCCCCTCCCGACCAGCCTCAGCACTTCCGTCTCTCGGGCCGATAGGCTGTCCAGCACCCTGTCGCCACGCCTGAGTATATGCAGGCCCACGGCATCAAATCCCTCACATTCCTGGTTACACCGCATTTCGATTGAACTCGCTTCAGGCGTGCCGCTATCCAGATTCGGCAAGCCTTTTTTGCAGAGAATCGTTACCCTTTCATCGTCCCCGTCAGGCCAGCCGTTGTAGAAACACAAGTTTGAGAAGACGATCAATCGATTGAAGTGGCGAATCCGAACCTTCTCCAAAGAGTCGGCGAGTTTACTGCAGTCGTCATAATAAGACAGATTCAAGTAGACAATGTCATAACCGTACGCGTCCAAATCGTCAATCGAACGCAACGTTTCCACGTGGCGATGACAACTGTCTTCAAGATGTCTTTGAAGTGCGGCTCTTACGATTTCATTCTCATCAACGAGAACCATTCTCCGGCTCATCGAATTTTGCCATCTGTCGTGCTCAAGCATATTTTTACCTCCTGACAGTATTCTTGGCAGAAACTAATCGACCTCATTCAGCCCTGCGAGCACAGTGTTCACATCCGACCCCTCAACCGTCGATTGCACCACTTCTCCGCCTGGTTCATTCTCCCAGCTGTCCCCATGTGTCGAAATACCCAGCCGCGGCATAACATTGAACCCGGAACCCTTTGTACGAGTTGAAGGCAGGGAGTGGGTAACCAAGAACTGTGCAGCATTTGAGAGCGCCGTTCCTGTTCCCATACCTCTCGGGCGAAAATTGCCTCCTCGGTTGGCTTTAATCCATTTTGGAATGTCTGACTTCATTGCGCACCCACTCTGTTGCAATGGTACAATCTGCGTGCCTGTGCTGGAACCTCTTTTTTTAACAAAAACACAACTGACAAATGGAATTTTCCAGAATTTCGGACAAGACCTGCCCCAGTTTTCCAGAATTCTGGAAAACCCATGACCTGCCGCCCAACACACTTGTACCAATGCCGGGCCAGTTATCCGGTGAAGCTTCGGCGATCAGCAGGAAAGAAGTAGTGTAGGGTCTGAGGTGTCAATCCCCTTCGCACAGATGGGGGTGGCTCCCCGATCATATCGATGACCCGACCCCATTGAACCAAGGATACCGGTATTTCTCCCGGAACTGAGCTACGGGAAACCTTTATTTGCGCCCATTTCAGTACCGGGTCCCCTTCTCGAAGCCAGAATCCTGACATTGCCGCGTTCAGAGCGCCGCGTCAACTTCAAAAGGTCCCGCCATCGCTGCCGATGACGGGACCTGAATTAACTCACGCGTGGCGGGATACTATTTCATCAATATCATTTTCTTCGTGTTGTGGTATTGCCCCGCATCGATGCGGAAGAAATATATCCCGCTTGCGAAACGATCCGCGTTCCAAACGAGAGAGTGAGTCCCTGCGGCATATCCGCCTGATGCAAGTGTTGTGACTTCCCTTCCAAGCATGTCATAAATCTTGATTGTTACGAACGAAGATTTGGGAAGCGAAAAACTTATAGTTGTGCTTGGGTTGAATGGATTCGGATAATTCTGCGCCAGGTCGAATTCTTTCGGTGCGGTCTGCTGTGCCAGCTTCCTCGACTGCGATGCGATCTGTACTGCGGTCACCCGGCCTTCTATGCTAGGACTGATCGTCCCCAACGCCTCGACGTATCCCTCGACGACCGAGTATTCGGCCACTCCCGTGAGCACTTGCGGGTCCTCAACGGTGAGTCCCGTCAGCGGTCCGACGTAGTCCTTCAGCACCATCAGCAGGAATTCATTTGTCGTGACGGTGTAGGTTTTCGTGAAATCGATATCTTCACCGCCGATCTTGACGCCTACGACTCTCGAGCCGGCCGGTTGATCAACGGCGTAAGCGTAGCTCATTCCCGACACTTGAATGAAGTTCTCGTCGTCCAGCTCAATGCTGCTCAGCCCGAACTCCAATCCGATGATAAGATTGAGCCCGGTGATCTTGAAAGTTGCCAGCCTGAAGCCGAGCCCGTTGTCCGTATTGAATCCGTAACCCACGAGACGGAAAATGTCGTCGCCGACGAGCGGGCCGTGATGAAGAGGTTCCGCCAGCGACCCGCCGACTGTAATTGCGACATCGGTGCCCGTGTACGCACGAAAGGCATCGGTCACCAGGTTCCCCGCAGGAGTATCATGGTACCCCGGATTCAGGAGGGAATCGGCAATTTCGGGGAAATCCGCGGTTGCGCAGGCGATCTTCTTTGAGAACATCGGTCCGTATACCGCCTCGATCTGCTTTTCGAGTGCCTTGACCTTCATCGCGATAAGCGGATCCTGTGGAATCCACCTGTTCAGGTGAATCAGATCGTAATCGACGATCCTCGCCTTACCATGCCTCACTGTGAATTTCAATTTCCCGATGTATTCGTAGAAAGCGCCCGCCTGCATGATATAGGTCGTGTCCCCTGAAGGATTGACGACTGGGACGGGATGCTGGAACACATAGTGGTCATGTCCGCCGATTATGAAATCGATCCCGGGCACATACGAAGCCACCAGCTGATCGTAATTGAAGCCGAGGTGTGAAAGAAGAATGATCACTGAACAGTTGAGACCCTTCAGCTTCTGAACCATTTGAGCGGCGATAGGGATAAAGTTGGTATCGATGAATGCCGGACTCGGTTGAGAGATCATGTTGGTTAAAGGCGTCGTAAGGCCGAAGATTCCGATCTTGACCCCGTTGACGGTCTTGACCGTATAAGGGAAGATATACTTCTCGAGCGGCTGAACCTCGGGTGCATCCAGGACCGTGTTTGCTGAAAGAAGCGGGAAGCCGTTGCCATGGAACGCCTGGTCCAGCGAAGACAGTAGGGTCGACGGCCCCAGGTCGAATTCATGGTTCCCCACGGCCATTGCGTCCACTCCCAGTCCGTTCAAAATCTTGAACTCCGGAACGCCGAAAGTCGTGTTGAAGAAGATGTCTCCGATGAAGACGTCACCGGCGTGAAGGATCAGGGCGTCCTTGTC
>JAJYJD010000312.1 GCA_021789755.1 Bacteroidota bacterium | reverse complement strand
TGTCATACTCGGGATTGGAAATGAAGGCCACACCGCTTCTCTCTTTCCCGACTCGCCGGCACTTGATGAGCTTCGGCGATGGGCAGTGTTCATCGAAGTTCCCGCTGTCCCTCACGAGAGGATCACTCTGACTTACCCGATTCTCAATCGGGCTTCCTCGATTTACTTCTTGGTCTCGGGAAGCGACAAGAAAGATGCACTGAGCAAAGTCGAGAACGAAAATTTCGACTACCATACTTGTCCTGCGAAGGGTCTCAATCCGGATCATGGGGAGTTGGTATGGTGGGTCGACTCGGATGCAATTGGCGGTTAAGCGCGCAATTTACTCCAACCGGGATTGACAAAGCCTCCGAACATGTCTTGATTTGCGCGAGATTCAGCTCATTTCCGATCGAGTTTGGACCATAATTTGTTGAATTATCCCACCAAATTTTTAGTGAAATCATAGTCGCGCCAGAAATTTTATAAGTTCCCCAAAATCAATAAGTTAGCGCCTTGACTTTTCCGCCGCTTTTTGTTATTATTTTACGAATTTCAGCGGAGGTTGATTGGCAAAAAAGGAAAAAAGAGCGATTGTCTCCAGGGGGAGTTCGAAAATTCTGTACTCGCTCCCTCAGGATGATATTTTGCTGGCTGAATTCCGTCCCGAGTTGGGGGTTGACGGGAAAAAGGTTTTCAAAATCAAAGACAGGCCCAAGATTGCCGCAGAATTGCAGGCGTTTATTTTCGCATATCTTGAGACCTACCAGATTCCCACGCATTTCTTCAGCCAGAACGGCAGCGAACTTCTGATAAAACGCCTCAACGTTATCCCAGTCGAGGTGACCGTAAGGAATTCCGCTTCCCAGTCTTTCACGAAGAGGTTTAAGCACTTCAAGTCGAGACAGCAGCTTGATTTCCCGATTTTCGAGTATCTCCTGAAGGACGAGACGGGTGAGCATTTTGTCAATGAAACCCATCTTTACGCTTTGCAGCTTGTGACCCCTGATGAATTCAGAACTATGAACCGGCTGGCCAGCAAGATTGATGCAGTCATGAAGAGTTTTCTGGAGAGGCGGGGTTTTACGCTGATCGATATAACGATGATGTTCGGGAAATATAAAGGTGTGATAATGCTCGGTGATGAAATTTCACCGGAAAATATCACCGCGATAGATAATTCAACGGGCGAGGAAATTTCCGTCGTCACCGCGCGGGATTCGCGCGAGGCCTCCAAACACTACCAGCTGGTTTACAGTCGCATCTTCCCTTCTGCAAAGCGCAAGGCTTGACAGAAATGTTCCCCAAGTTGGCCCACTATGGATCCGACGTGATCTTAGTCGTCATGATTTCATGCGTCCTCCTCGTATTCGCTTCGTTCCTCGTACCCCTTTTCTTCGTCAAAATTATTCTCGATGTGGCATCGCTCCTTGCCGCCGCTTTCACTCTTTATTTCTTCCGCGATCCCGATCGTACTCCGGCAAAGTCGGGCGATGAGTTCGTGGTTTCTCCCGCAGACGGCAAGATCGTTTTCGTGGGCGAGACCGAAGAACCCGAGTTTCTGAGGTCCAGAGCGAAGATGGTGAGCATATTCATGTCGCCTGTAAATGTTCACGTGAACAGGGTTCCGCTGGACGGAACGGTAAAGTTTCTCAAGTATATCAAGGGAGAATACATAGTAGCCTTCGATGAGAAGTCCAGCGAGCGGAACGAGCGCATGCTGATAGGGATCGAGAATAAAGGGCAGCGGGTGTTGTTCAAACAGATAGCCGGTTTCATCGCGCGCCGGATCGTGTGTGAGCTGTCCGACGGCCAGGAGGTCAGGGCGGGCGAGCGGTTCGGGATGATAAAGTTCGGATCCCGCGTCGATGTTCTGCTGCCGATGAACTGCGAACTGAAAGTGAAAGCCGGTGCGAAGACCCTCGGCGGAAGCACGATCCTCGGAGTTTTAAGGAATGAGTAGGAAGAGAAAACATAACATACGTATTTCACGGGCGGTCATTCCGAGCTTCTTCACAATCCTCAACATGTTTTCCGGCTTCATGTCTATACTGGCGTCCGCGGACCGCGATTTCGTGTCCGCCGCCTGGCTGGTGGTGCTTGCGGCGATATTCGACACCCTTGACGGCGTGATGGCAAGGCTGACCAGAAGCTCGAGCGAATTCGGAGTCGAACTCGATTCGCTTTCCGACCTCGTCTCGTTCGGTGTTGCCCCCTCGTTCATGATGTACAAGGTCGGACTACACAGCCTCGGGCCGATCGGAACCCTCGCGAGCGCGATGGTAATGGTCTTCGGCGGACTTCGTTTAGCCCGCTTTAACGTTCAGCTTGTCGGGTTTGACAAGGATTATTTCAAAGGACTTCCCATCCCTTCGAGTGCCATAACTATCAGCGCTTTCATCCTGTTTTTCTTTAACTCAAATGCAGGCAGCCTGAATGCTCAGGCGACGCCTTTCCTGCCTGCACTCGCGGTGCTCCTTTCATTGCTGATGGTGAGCACGGTAAGGTATGAGACCATGCCGAAGTTGAGCAAGAGGGCGATCCGTTCTCATCCTCTCAAGTTTATGGCTTTTTCACTCGGCATTATCATTATAATTGCGACTCTCGGCAGGGCACTGTTCTGGCTGTTTATGCTTTATATCGTCGGCGGACTCATTCGCTGGCTGGTCGAGCACATCAAGACGCTCGTATCACCACGCAAACATGCAGAGGAAGAAGAAGACGTCGAGCTGAGCAGTTTCGATATTTGAGGAGGTACGTTTGTTCAAGGCACGAATAGAAGTAACACTCAAGAAGAAGATTCTCGACCCCCAGGGAAAGGCAATCGAAAGCAGCCTGCGTAACCTCGGCTTCGCTAAGTTGAGCGGGGTCAGGACCGGGAAGAATATCGATATGTCTGTCGACGAGCAGGACGTCCAGACTGCGACCACGCTGGTTCACTCCGCCTGTACCAGGCTTTTGGCGAATCCTGTGACGGAAGAATATGAGTTTGAGTTGTTTGATGAAACCGGCAAGACTGTCGTGCAGTTCTCGACCCAGCACACCGGTGACCTGAAGGGAACCGGCAAATCATGACGGGCAGAGTTGGGGTGGTGGTTTTCCCGGGTTCGAACTGCGACAGGGACGCGTATAATGCTTTCGGGACAGTGCTGAATCAGAAAGTGAAATTCCTTTGGCATAAAGATACGAGCCTTGACGGTGTCGACGTTGTCGTGCTCCCGGGCGGTTTTTCCTACGGTGATTATCTCAGGTCGGGCGCGATAGCGAGATTCTCGCCGATAATGAGCGAAGTCGTGAAATTTGCCCGTGACGGCGGACTTGTGCTGGGGATCTGCAACGGCTTCCAGGTATTGGTCGAAGCGGGACTGCTGCCCGGCGCGTTGCTCAGGAACGCAAATCTGAAGTTCGTGTGTAAACAGGTCTATTTGCGGACCGAAACGACAGCCACCCCTTTCTCGTCGGGATTGAGCATAGGTCAAGTTCTCAAAGTCCCGATTGCCCACGGCGACGGAAATTATTACGCCGACGAAGCGACATTGAAAAGCCTGCAAGACAACGATCAGATAGTCTTTCGATATTCTACAGCAAACGGAGAGATAACCGCAGAGTCGAATCCCAACGGTTCAATATTGAATATTGCCGGGATAGTGAATAAGAATCGAAACGTACTTGGAATGATGCCGCATCCGGAACGCGCGAGTGAACAGATACTCGGAAGCGCCGCCGGAGTCATGGTTTTGAAATCGGTGATAGAGAGTTTAAATTGATGGAAAGCGGAGGTTGCGATGTTTGAATCGATAGGCCCGACAGAGATAATCCTGATCGTTGTCGCGTTATTGCTCCTTTTCGGCGGAAAGAAAATACCGGAATTGGCGCAGGGCATCGGAAAAGGAATCAAGGAGTTTAAGAAGGCAGTGAAAGAGCCCGCAGAGGGAAGC
>JAJYJD010000311.1 GCA_021789755.1 Bacteroidota bacterium | reverse complement strand
TCAACACTTTCTGGTGATCCGGGTGGGAGATGTACCTCCGAAGCGAATTCGAATCATCGAACGACGACACGAGAGCGAAATCGAAGGATCTTTCGGACCGCATGATGTCGCGGCCGAATTCGTACTGTCGTATCTC
Organism: Bacteroidota bacterium; assembly: GCA_021789755.1. Taxonomy (GTDB): domain Bacteria; phylum Bacteroidota; class Ignavibacteria; order Kryptoniales; family JAKASW01; genus JAKASW01. Next base: position 3,806 of record JAJYJD010000311.1, on the reverse strand, counting down.
AGGAATGATGCCGGGAAGCGAGGCCAGACCATCCTCGAGTGTTTTCATGTCGCGCTCAGTCACTTCCGGTTTGAACTTGAAAAAGACAATGTGCCTGATCATGCATTACCTTCCGGCAGAAATGTGTCGACGAAATCCCTAAAAAGGAAGTAGCCGGCAACTATCACCGCTCCGGCACATGAGATCAATCCTAGAACGAACACTACTGTCGACACCGGCTCAGCCAGTCCCATATCACCGATATGGTTGAAGATCCAATTCCAGTCGTGGATGGCGCTGTCTGATATAAGCGGCAGCCTGCGATAAGGCGCATCACCGATGTACACAGAGACGTTGACGAGATTCTGCCCGAGCCAGTAAAGAGTCCCGATGAGAGTTCTGAATCCGGACTTGAGAAATACCCAGATCGCAAGTGACGGCAGGACGACCTGCATCAGAGATCCGCCCATGAAGTAGATCAATCGTCCCATGAAACCGAAAAAGAAATGGCCTCCCTCATGTATGAACAGGTCGATGGTATCGATAACCCATAAGATGAACGGCATGTGCGCTCTTCCCTGGAATGTCTGATAATCGGTGGCAAGATACCAACTGAAGTACGCGACCACGATCAATAGCAGTATGTCCAGCAGGACTATAATTTTGTTCATTCAGGTTTACTGATCTTAGTTAGAAGATAGCGAGTAAATCCCAAAAAACCACGGAGACAATTTCGGGACTTCACAAAGCATAAATGCGGGGGTTCACTATTGATAAGCAGTGCCGGAATGTCCCCACGTTAATCCGCCGACCCGAGCTGTTAACCGAGCGTGACCTCTATGTCGTGTTCCGTGCCAACCGGGAAAAGAGGTACAACATTGCCCGTCGCCTTCTTCCCGTCAACAACCATCGTCTTCACTCCCCTCGACACTTTATCCGGATTAGCGACTGTGATTTTATACTCGGCGCCGCGGAACTTGCGAACGACCTTGAATCCGCTCATGCGCCTGGGAATGCACGGGTCTATCATCAGGCCGTCGTAATCCGGCCGCACACCGAGGATATACTGCGACACGGTGTAGAAAGTCCACGAAGCGGTGCCGCTGAGCCACGAGTTCTTGGCTTCGCCGGGTTTGTAAGCGTCCTTGCCGGCAATCATTTGGGGATAGACATACGGTTCCGTTTTATGAAGGTCGCTGATCTCCTCGAGATACGACGGCGTAATCTTGCTGTAGTACTCGAAAGCCCTGTCACCGTTGCCGAGAATCGTCTCCGCAATCATTATCCACGGGTTATTGTGGCAGAAAATCCCGGCATTTTCCTTGTAACCCTTCGGGTACGTGGAAATTTCACCGTACTCGATGAGGTATTTTGTGAATGCGGGATTGTTGAGGACAATTCCGTACTCGCAGTCCAGGCGCCGCTTAACCGACTCCAGCGTTTTCTTTGCCCTGCCGTCTTCCACACCGACTCCGGCCATGATGCACATTCCCTGCGGCTCGATGAAGATTTGTCCTTCTTCGTTCTCCTGGCTGCCGACTTTCTTTCCGTAGAAATCATATGCGCGGAGGAACCATTCGCCATCCCATCCGCTTGCGTCCAGCGCTTGCTTCATGCCTCTGATGTGTCCCGCGACTTCATCAGCTTCATTGCCTCTCTTCAGCTTTCGGAGGATTCGCTCATATTCACCGCCGTACAGAATGAACATGCCTGCGATAAAAACCGATTCTGCCGTCCCGCCTTTTCGGTTCTCCGTAGTCTGAAAAGATTCGTCCGGGTTATTCGAAAAACAATTGAGGTTCAGACAGTCGTTCCAGTCGGCGCGGCCGATCAGCGGGAGCTTGTGCGGACCAAGATTGTTCACGACGTGATAGAAGGAACGCCTGAGATGTTCGAGAAGAGGCCTGGCTTTCAAGGCGTCGTTGTCGAAGGGCACTTTCTCATCAAGAATCTCCCAGTCGCCTGTTTCCTTTATGTAAGCCGAAGTGGAGAGGATAAGCCAGAGCGGATCGTCGTTGAAATTGCCTCCGACCTCGTTATTTCCTTTCTTGGTTAGAGGCTGATATTGGTGGTAAGCTCCGCCGTCCTCGAATTGTGTCGCGGCGATGTCGAGAATCCGCTCCCTTGCCTTCCCAGGAATCTGGTGGACAAAGCCGATCAGGTCCTGATTCGAGTCTCGGAATCCCATCCCGCGTCCGATTCCCGATTCAAAATATGAGGCGCTCCTCGACATGCAGAAGGTAACCATGCACTGGTACTGGTTCCAGATGTTGACCATCCGGTCGAGTTTTTCATCTTTACTTTCCATGTGGATGACCGATAGCAGGTTATCCCAGTATGCGCGCAGCTCTTCGAACATCTTTTGCACCTTTGCCGGCGTCGACACGGCATCGATCATCGCAAGCGCTCTGGTCTTGTTGATGACTCCCTTCGATTGGAACTTTTCATCCTGTGGATTCTCAACGTATCCGAGAAGGAAGACAAACTCTTTCTCTTCGCCGGGTTTGAGAGTCACGTTAAGAGAATGAGATCCGATCGGCGACCAGCCGTGCGCTTCGGAATTACGCGACTTCCCTTTCATAACCACGTCAGGATTTTCGAACCCGTTATAAAGGCCGATGAACGTTTCGCGGTCCGTGTCGAAACCGGATATCGGAGAATTCACAGAATAGAACGCATAGTGATTGCGGCGTTCCTTGTATTCGGTCTTGTGGTATATCACCGAACCCGCAATCTCCACCTCCCCGGTGGATAAGTTGCGCTGGAAGTTCGTCATGTCGTCGAGCGCATTCCAAAGGCACCATTCGACAAACGAAAAGACTTTGAATGATTTCCTGGACCGGCTTCTGTTCTTGAGTCTCAGCCTCTGGACCTCTCCGTGAAAATCTACCGGAACGAAATACAGGACCTCCGCTTCGAGGCCGTTCTTTCTTCCTTTTATAGTCGTGTAGCCGAGGCCATGACGGCACCCATACGCGTCGAGCTCCGTCTTGACAGGTTTCCAGCCCGGCGACCAGGCGGTGTTGCCTTCCTTTATGTAGAAGTATTTCCCGCCCGAATCAAGCGGAACGTTGTTGTACCTGAACCGGGTAATGCGCCTGAGCCTCGCGTCTTTGAAGAAACTGTACCCGCCGGCCGTGTTTGAAATGATTGTGAAAAATTCCTGACTCCCCAGGTAGTTGATCCAAGGGTAAGGCGTCCGTGGGTTTGTGATGACATATTCCCTGGTGTTGTCGTCGAAGAATCCGTATTTCATTTCACAGCTCCTGAAATTTCCAATTCCTGTTAAATGGGGTTTCTGATGAAGCCTCCTGACATAATTTGCACCGCTTCATGCACGCACCTGGTGCAGAAGATGGACCCGTGTCGAACTCTTCTTATCCCGTCAATTCGCCGGGATTACTTCAATAGCAACATTTTCTTTGTCGCCATGAAATCGCCGGCGATTAACCTGTAGAAATAAACACCGCTGCTTAACCGGGACCCGTCGAAGGTCACGGTATAGCTACCAGGATGCATCTTACTGTGAACGAGCTCCTCAACTTTCTGGCCGAGGACATTATACACCACGAGGCTCACCTGCCGGGACGAGGTAAGCGAGAAGACGATCTTTGTCGACGGATTGAACGGGTTGGGGAAGTTCTGTTCCAGCGAAAAGCCCGCGGGCAACTTGTTTGATGTGATAACGGAAGACACGATCTCAGTCGGAACGGCAAGGTAGCCCAGGTACATCCATCCCCAATACAATTGCATTCGGACTGTGTTCGTGTCCTGAACCAACGCGACCGTGATGGTTTTTTCTGCCCATGTATTGGTGGGACCATCAA
>JAJYJD010000033.1 GCA_021789755.1 Bacteroidota bacterium | reverse complement strand
TGTGTGACTGGCTGCGGAGTCATGCTAACTGCGTCAACTTTGCCTTCTGTCTTTCCGCCAGCTTTGAAAACGCGTGGCCGACAGCGCTAAACAATTTAGACGCCGATGCAAGTGCTGCCGGCTTCCTAGGAGTTGAAAACGAGCCTTATACATACACGTATGTCTGTCAGCAAAAAACGCAGTAAGCTTTACTCCGAGCGGTTGTTCCGGAAGCTATTATGGGGTGTGGAATGGAAGTCGATATACCGGTCCTGTTGATCCCAGTACTCAAGGCGCAGTTCTGTGTTGGTTGCTCATGTCAAGGACTCCAACCGGACAGCTCCAGGACGATTATTGAGCCGCGCCGATCAGATCTGTTCCGCAATCCGTCGAATGGTAGTCTGATCCGCAAGGAATGATGTTTCTCATTGCCATGGCATTTAGAAAATCCGTTGAAATTGATGTGGTCGCTTGTTTCACCGGGAGCGAATTAGGATGTATGTATTCTCTATTCATAGGGATTCAGGGTTTATCTTCGAAGAAAGGAGAAGCTATATGATTCACAGACTCTTGGAAGGCCTAACAGCAGTTTTGATCGTATTATGTCTGGCTTCAATCGCCGATGCGCAGTTCAAGGGTGGAACTAATTATTTCGGGATTCACTCTGGCTTGATCGGAGGTGGGATGCCATTCTTCGGAGGCGCAATTCCTCTTGGTATTGATTATGAGATCGGAGTCGGCAGAACCGGCCTGTTCGGCTTTGGGGCCATGTTCGATTATTATTCCTCGGCGGCAAGGTATAGATACCTAAATTTGGCAGTCACCATTCTATATCACGCAAAACCTGATAATACCAGTTGGGATCCATCGTTCGGAGTGGTCATGGTCTACGAGGCTCCGGTATACGCCTATAATAACGGCCCGGTTCTCACTGCAGGCCTCAGCGGAGGCCTGAGGTATTTCTTCAATGACGATTTGGCTGTCCAGGCAAAACTTGGAGGTGGTCCCGGCTTCTACCTTCTATCCCTTGGGATTGACTACGCGTTTTGAGAATCTGATGTTCTGCTTCAGCTGGTCCATGGCTCTGGTGGGTTGATGAATGATGGTGCAATGTGTGACTGGCTGCGGAGTCATGCTAACTGCGTCAACTTTGCCTTCTGTCTTTCCGCCAGCTTTGAAAACGCGTGGCCGACAGCGCTAAACAATTTAGACGCCGATGCAAGTGCTGCCGGCTTCCTGGGAGTTGAAAACGAGCCTTATACATACACGTATGTCTGTCAGCAAAACGCCGTAAGCTTTACTCCGACTGGTTCTTCCGGGAGCTATTATGGAGTCTGGAACGGGAGCCGGTACACGGGGCCAGTCGATCCGAGTACATCAGGTGCAGTTCTGTGTTGGTTGCTGATGCCAAGGACTCCAACCGGACAGCTCCAGGACGATTACTGAGTTCAGCCGACAGATTTAACTTGCGCATTCGATAGATTATGTTACGATCAGTGAAAGGGGAGAATTATGAGTTGCATATCATCGAGGATTTTCGCCGTGATGACCCTAGTTGTTGTGGTTCTAGGTTCGGACGCGGCAGCACAACAGGATCTTGGCGGTTTTTGCGTTAAGCGCAGTTCAGCCGCTCTCCAAGTAGCAACGGGATTGAAACTCGGATGCGAGCCGGCCGAAGGCAGCGAGTCAGGGAGCAGTGCAGCTATTCAAGCAAACATTCCTGGATTTTCGAACCGGGGTGCCATCCTTCAAGTTGACACAGCTCATTACCAGTTTATCGATACGAATTACGCCAACTTCAAGTGGTGGCCGTCCTTCATCGGGGGTGACCTGTTCCTAAGTGGGGATATCTACTGGCTTCATTTGCGGGATATTGGTTCGATGACAACCGGAGTTGGAGTGGGCGCAGAAGTAAGGGTTTGGCGTGTGCTCGCTGGTGCTGTGATCGGTTTTGGCGGTAACGAGGGGATTCCATATGTACCGGAGCCGCAAGCTATTTTCTTCTCCTTCCACTCATACTACGGAGGAGTGGTGCTCGGTGACTACCGTGCTGAAATTGGCGAAATATATGGCAACGACCCCGGTTACACCGATTACAGATCCGCTTTTATTGGTGTTAGCAGGAAATTCTCCGACGTCTTTTTCTTCGAGCCGGGCTTGAAGGTAATGTTTCCAATTGTTGCCGACTACCACATCGAGCCCGGATTCGGGCAGTCCGTCCCTGTGACGCGCCACTACCAGCTTCGGGATATATTCATCGCATTGAGCGTGCGCGTTGGAATTGGATTCAACTAAGGGCAGGACTCATGTGTTAGACTTGAGAATGCAGCGGGGAGTGGAGTAAGGTCCAGTATAAGATGTCCTTGGCCGCGTGGTCGCAGCACTCGTGGACAACGATGAGGCACCTGGATACCACGAGGTCACTTTCGACGGGTCACACTTCGCCAGCGGCGCCTATTTCTACAGGTTATCGACTCCAAATTACTCGAAAGTGCAGAAGATGATTCTCATGAAGTAACCTGGAGCATTTCATGCCCGCGCGGATTAGGTTTTAATCCGGGCGGGGACAGCATATCGACAATTCGAAAACCCGACCGCATGGATCATCTGTGAAGGGTTGGAAGATGACGGGGGAACTTTTGCCGATCCAACTCCAGTCAACTATTTCCTGTTCGGATTGAACGTCTGGCTCGAATAGTTAAGCTTTATCCCGGAGAGAAGTTCTTTCACTCGGTGAATATCTTCTTCTCTAACGAGGAGGACGACTGGATCGCCCATTCGGAAACCGGTCATGATCTCACCCTGCAGAATATAATCGACCCCTTCCGAGTCCAGCGCTATCTTGATGCTTAATACATCGGACCGGTCGTGCGTCCGGAGGATCGGGACAAGCTTCGAGCTGTCGGTCCTCCTGCTGCGTCCGGTGCGCGGTTCCTCCGGGAGCCTGTCGACCAGATCTACACCGCAGTCGCTGCACCGGGTGAACCCCGGCCGGTATTCGGCCTTGCATTTTGGACAGAACATCTTCGCATCTCCAATTTCTTTCACGGCCTCCGCCGCGATTCGTCGAATATCAGGAGCTTCCTTCGTGCGTCACAACCGCCGGACCGAGCGCATTCAGCACACTCTTGTCGTCGGGTTTGACGGACTTGTCATTAAAAGCATTTTCCCGCGTGAGACCGACTCCTTCTCCCCTCGTCTCAGGAAAAACATCGATAAGAAAACGACCCAACTAAACTTTTTGAGGGTTCGCGGGCAGCCGCGACACCGCATTCGATCCCTGCCTACTCGCTCTTTTCGTCCTTGCGCGTCACGTAGTTGATTGCTATATCGAGCACGGCTTCGACCGCCTCCGGTTCGATATGTTCCACGGTATCCTGAGGAGTATGGTAAACCGTTTCACCGCCGATCCCATGCACCGAAATTCCGATGATGGATGTCGACTCAACTCCTATTTTGGCGAACGCCGCTGCGTCCGTCCCTCCGCCGCCTGGCGACACCGGCATAATGTTCGGGAAGTATCCGAGTTCAGCGGCTATTTCGTGGCACTCCCTTGCCATGGGCTCCGATAGTTTACACGTCCCGTTCCTGTCGCGGGTCAGCAGGGCAAGATCTTTCATTGTGAACACACTATCCATATTGAAGACAAAAGTCGGAACAGCCAGCAATTCGGTTTTGTGCCGCTCGGCATAATCCATCGCCCCGCGCATGCCGACCTCTTCGCCGTCTGTGCTGAGGATTATCAGGCGTGTGTGTTTTAAGGGCATACCCTTTTTTCTCTTCAGGCTGAAATGAACGGCGGCAGTGATTGCCATCGCAGTTGCGTTGAGGTTATCGCCGGCGCCGGGCGATTGGAGACGCGTAAACACCGAATAAAGAGGACCGACGAAAGCCAGCCCGAGGAGCGCGAGGACAGCGATCGTGCCCAAAGGCAGAGTGTCCGTCCCGCCGAGGACCGCCACGGCGCTCGCGCCGATCATGAAGAGGTATGTCAGTACAGCGAGGATCAGCCGGACACGGGCGAGTTTCTTCCAGTTGAGAAGAAAACTGACTACATACGGGCTGTCATGATGGCCGGACAGAATTACCTGCTGCTTCACATCTCCGGCGGGTTCGATGGTTCCGTAAACGTTGCACCCGTCGGCCGGTGGGAAAAACCGGTCGAACCATCTGCCGTTAAAAACGTAAAGGACAATGCCGTATACCAAGCCCGCCAACCCGACTGCCAGCGACAAGTATACGAATGCTCCCTCTGCATAGAGAAGGAGCAGCGAGACCAGGTAGGATAAAGCCATAATCTTGCCGAGGTTCCAGAAGGACGTCGGGTGCATCTCGAACCGCTCCTCGACCACCTTGTCGCAATGAACCCTGAGCATTTCCGCGATCTGGTCGGCGGCGTTAAGACATTGACGCGTGCCGGCGATTCGCGGCCCGTGCCTCTCAAGAAGAGACTGAGTCAGCCTGAGAGTAGCTAGAACGGTTTCCCGTCCGACCCGGTTCAACTCCACTTCTGCTGCCAGCCCTCCATTCCGGTGATGCCTCGTGAACACGGCGGTTCAAGATCGCCCGCTGAATTGTGCCGCCGGTCCACCGAGCTTTTGCCTACCATTCCCGCATGCCTCTCAATTTGATGCCTTCACTATTTTCGAAACCTCCATCGCAACGACTACGTTGTATTCGAACGCAAGCCGTCTGTGGTTGACCATATCCACTATCGTCCCGATCAGACATAGACCTCCGGTTAAGAGGTATAGCAGTCCCATCCCGATCTGGCCTAGGACAAACCTCTGAACGCCGCCGATGCCGATGAAGCCGAGAACTGCAAGGAGAAGGACCAGCTGCGGGTCTTTCCTCCTGACGTTGTAAACGTTGGCGAACATCCTGGCTTGATCATCGTTCATGTCTTTGATTATGGTCTGTACATAAGCCAACTCGTCGCCCTGAAGCATCGGCATTAACTCGAAAATATTAGCCATTTCAACTCCTTAGTTTAATGAACCGTCGCCTGAAGAAACTGTTTCTTCAGCGCACCATTCAACAAGAAAAGAGTACGGTAGACGAGTATGATGGTTGCAGGGATACCGAGAATATGGGTTTGCACAGACCGCACGATATCGCCGTGCAGCAAGAACGAGACGGCCCTTCCCAGACCGCAGCCGGGACAGAAATGAAAGCCAAGGTTCCTGAACGGACATATCGAAAATTCAGCCTCGGTGTACGGGTTGTGGACGGCAAGGTATACCAGGCCAGCCGTCCAAATCAACGCCTCCAGGCCGATTCGCCAATAAAGCAAATTTACCAAATACCTCAACACCGAACTTATACGGTGCACGTCGCTCCCTCTCGAATTGATTATAGAAATGCATTCATCATCGCTAATCTCATCATAAGAACCGACACCTGCCTGGGACCGGCACCGATTCCGCTGCGGGGCTCGTCAAAATGTAAAACGCGCTGAGCGAAGAGTCAATCGAAAATGATCACCCGTGCCCCGGTCCTTGAAAAAACCCTGTGCGCGGTGAATTTTTCGCCAACCTGAAAGCTCATGTCTTCGCTCAGATCGTAACTCTTTCCATCTTCGAGTTCAAAAGTCAGTTCGCCCTCCAGAACGATCGCTATATGTCCCCTCGTGCACCAATGGTCCGCTCTGTAATTCGCGGAATACTCGACGAACCGCACCCGTATGTCACCGTGGTCCGATTCCTTTGTGACCGCCTTACCGGTCTCTCCCCGAACTCCGATTGGACTGAGTTTCTTCCAGTCGGTTACCGACAGCGGCATATTCTCGAGTTTCATGACGGTCTCCCTCTGACATTAATTTAGACTCTTTGCCGGTGTCAGCATGCGGCTCCGTTCGCCCGGATGAATTCTGCCGCATGGTTCACGGCGGAATCGTTATTTCAATTTCACCATTTCCTCGCTAACCTCCCACAGGCGCCGGGCATTTTCCCTGTCCATGGAGAGCTTCGACGATGAGACTGCCTTCTTGTCTTTGAAATATTTTCCCGAAATTCCCTCTACTTCCGGCGACGACGCGAGATATATGATCGTTTCCGCGCCCTTCTCCGGCGACCTCATCGTCCAGCCGAAAAATTTCGAGTAGAACCGCATTCTCCGACCGGAATTGTTATAGAAATTCGAATTGACGCCGCCCGGATGGACGCAATTGACCGTTACTCTCTTTCCGTCGAGCCGCCGCGCGAGTTCATAAGTGAAGAGAACGTTCGCCAGTTTCGAGAGCGCATACGCCTGGAACTGCGCATACTTGCGCTCGCTTTGAAGATTGCTGAAATCCAATTTTGCAAAACGATGAAGATCGGACGAGATATTTACAATGCGCGATGGAGCGGACTTCACAAGAAGGTCGAGGAGGAGGTTGGTAAGTAGAAAGTATCCGAGATGATTGGTGGCAAATGTCTTCTCGATCCCGTCGGCGGAAAGCTGCCGGGTCGGCACGAGTCCGCCGGCGTTGTTCACGAGGACATGGAGTGAATCGAACCTGTCTTTGAACTGTGCGGCCACCTCGCGTACTTCCTTCTGGGACGAAACGTCGCCGACAAGAAGATGGACAGACCTGTTTCCGGTTTTGCTCATTATTTCTGCTGCGGCCGCTTCGCCCTTTTCCCTGTTTCGACACACCATGATGACCGTCGCACCCATTCTTGCCAGCTCCAGCGCGGTCACTTTTCCGATGCCGGCATTTGCGCCGGTAACCATGCAAATCCTGCCTTTCATCTGGTACTTCTCCTTCAAAGTGTCTGTTGTCGTTTAATCTCCGCGCGCTGAACGGAGATTTTTCTCTCCCGAATTTAAAACAATAGCGGGTACCATGCAGCCAATCAGCGACATTCCGTCCCGCGCCGTTGATTCTCCGAACAATTCCTGCCTGAGTGGACGGAATGCCCCCTCCGGTACCCATGTGTAGCTTTGCCGGCCACTTCGTGAAAATCCTGGAAATGAGAGCGATTAACCACACGAATCGTGGTGTAAGTCTTCCGGGGTCAGACCAAGTGAGGATAAACACATCCACGCTGCAACTGAATTGTCTCTGGCTTTAGGTAAGGTTACATTCATTCGCGTGCTAAAGGGCTGATGCAGTCGTGCTATTTCAACCTGGAATTTAGAAGCATACTTAATGTGGCGTTTCCCTTTTCATAACGAGATGGGAACCGTCGTGCGGCATTTAACGTGGTAAGTTGCAATTCAATTGTGTAATTGTGACAAGGAGGAATCTGTCATGTTCAGAACGCTATTAATTCTTGCCTTCACATCTTCAATCATTTGTCTTACTCGGGCTAACGTCAACGCGCAGGAATTTCCCATCGCCGTGGGAAGCGACAGCTCGTTCGGCCAGGGCGGAGCTTTCGATGGGACGCATTACTTAATGGGATTAGTCTCAAACCATTATGATCTTTCCGCCCAGTTCATCTCCGACGGCGGCAGCTTGTATGGCTCAAGATTTTCACTGGAGGCAACCGGAACCGGCTTAAACATTGCTTTCGATGGGACAAACTATCTTGCAGTGTGGACGGACCCCTTCCCGTTCTTCGCCGGCGGCGACACGAGTGGCATCGGTGATCTTCACGGACAATACATAAGCACCTCCGGAAGTTTTGTGGGGACACCCTTCACCATTGTTACGGGTGTTAACTTAAAATTCGGACAAGGACGCGGAGGGCTTACTTTTAAAGATACCGATTACCTTCTGTTGTATGAGAAGGGCGGCAATCACCAGGACCATCTGTACGGACAGCTCATAGACAAATCGGGTAACCTCGTAGGCAGTCCAATCCAAATCAGCGGCAACTATGCACGGGACATGGCATGCGGCTATGATGGTACAAACTACCTGATGGCATGGTGCGAAGGCTCGGGAATTGACGAATACATCTATGGTCAATTTGTCAGTAAACAGGGCACACTTGTAGGCTCCAACTTTTTGATTGACGGAAGTCAATATAAGAGCGACAATCCTGTGTCAATGGGCTTCGACGGGTCGAGATATTTCGTGGGTTTTCACGACCGGGCGGCAAACGACACGGGATGGAATCTCATAGGCCGTTTCGTCACTCCATCCGGCGAGGTTGCAGCGAATCGGGTTACAATCTGCGATTCGAGTAAGAATCCATTCAGTCCAAATATGTTTGCATTTGACGGAACAAACTACCTGGCAACGTGGATGGAAATGGCCGGTCCGCCGCAGGTAAAGGGAAGATTCTTCTGCACGACCGGTGTCCCTGTTGATACCGCATTCACGGTCTTCGGCATGCTGGGGAACAAGTGGCCGCTTGGCGGAGTCGCAGGTTTCGTCGAGGGCCAATACATACTGGGTGCTACGCGAGTCGACACGAATATGACGGATGGCGACGTGTACGGAAGACTCCTGGACCCCCTGACGATCGGAGGCAATCCGCTGTTGGGGACATGGACGAAGGCGAGCGGATCGGCCGACGTGGTCACGTATTATTTCAACAGCAATTCCATCAACACTATAACGCTGGACACCGGCACTTCAATGAGCACAACCTACTCGATTGACACGACGGTGACACCCCACCACATTTCATGGTACGCCAGCGGAAAGCTCGCGAACCTGGGGATCTGGGATGTGTACGGCGACACTCTGATGGTTAAAACAAGCGCCAGTGACACATCCGCATTTCCGGCGTCGTTCGGCACCGAAATCAAGTATGGCTGGGACGCGACAGCCTATACAAGGATAAAAAAGACCACCGCTGTAAGAGAGAGCCGGACCGTGTCGATAAAGGGCTTTGCCCTCTTCCAGAATTACCCGAACCCGTTCAACCCCTCGACAGCTATAAGTTATAAGCTTACAGCGTCAAGCCTTGTTACTCTGAAAGTGTACGATATACTCGGCAGGGATGTGGCGACTTTGGTGAACGGACGCCAGACCGCGGGTGAACATTCGGTGACTTTCGACGCAGCCAGATTGCCGAGCGGAGTATATTTCTACCGGCTCCGGGCAGGTACATCCACTGTTGTCAGGAAAATGCTTCTGATGAAGTAGACGCGTTATATAACGAATAGAACACAAAAAGCCCCGCCATCCATAGGTTGACGGGGCAATTCTTTTCATTGCGCTTTCGCGCGGACTTCGCTTCCGCCACCCGTTCTATCTTCTTATTCCAACCTCCATGCTCCGCCCGCTCTCCACGCCCTTCGTATTGACGGCGGTGATGTAGTAAAAATAGAGATCTCCTTTTCTCGTGCTTCTGTCGAGGGTCTCGAGACTCCCGGATGATTTCACGGTCGAAATCCTGACCGGCCTTTGTCGCCGCTCGTAGCGATAGACTCTGTACTCGCTCAAGTTGGGCTGGATGGTCTTGTCCCATTGTACAAGGATTCCGTCGTTTGTCGTCCGCGCGCGTAAGCCGCCCGGCGGCAGCGGCATGACTTCCGGAATCTCGGCAGTGGAAACCGTACTCATCTCACTCTCTCCGCCGAAGAAATCGCGATCGCGGACGGCGTACTCGTACTTCTTCCCGGCTTCCGCGGTCGTATCTGTGAAACGGTTCCTCGATGCGGCCAGGAGCGTATCATTGAGCTTCACAAACTCAGACTTCCCTTTCCCGCTTACGATATCTTTTCGGTAAACGAAATAACCGGAAATGGTGTGGTCGCTCGGCCGCATGTCGTTCCAGTACAGCTGTACTGCTCTTCCTTCCACCGTTGCGGTCAATCCGAGCGGCGTCGGCGGATGTGTCGGAAGATTGGGGCGCACATGCACAGTATCGGAGAACGAGCTGAAGACGTGGCTCGCATTTTCCGCTCTGACGGCATAGGCGTAAGTGAGTTCGCCTGACAACACACCGCTTGTGTCTTCAAATACGGTTACGGAGTCTTTCCTCGGCACGAGTCCCGAAACGAGATGAAGCTCCGGTCTTACTCCGTCGTTTCGAAAGACCTGGTAGTTTGCCTGGTGGACATCGGTTGTCACTATGCTTAGCCGGACGCCGCGGGCCGTTCCTATAGCTCCGATTATCCCGGGTGCGATAGGAGCCAGCGGGCTGATATACATCCCGAAGACCCTCGCGCTCGGCGGAGACGTCTCCCCTAACGGTCCGTTCATCACGAGATAATAGAAATATCTCTGCATGGCCCTGGCAGTCTGATCGGTATAGACAGTGTCTCCCGTCGCGATCTCGGAAAGCTTGTGATACCCCGTGTCATAATCGACACTCCTGTAAATGGACAGGTTACGAACAAGCTGAGGCTTCGCAAGTCTCCATCCGATGTGAATACCCGCCGGAGTGTCCACGCTCGCAACATAGAAGCTGTCCGGCAGCGGGACGTTCTGGAAACTGTACGCGCCGACCAATACGGTGTCCGAAGGCACTCCGGGATTACCGTAATAATCGGTGGGGAGAAGGTAATACCTGTATCCCTGCATGGGCTGAATGAGGGAATCGCCGATCAAATAGAAAATTGAATCGCGCCTTGCCGTGATGTAACGCGCCGCGACAACGGGTCGAAAATCTCCGCGAAGTCCGTCCTGCCTGTAAGTACTGAACATGCTGGCAGCCTTTCCGGAACCGCTCGTCCATTCGATCACGATCCGGCGCTCGTTGCTGCTCTTGTCGTAAAGTTGGAGCCTGGGAAGCCGGACGCGCTGGGGATAAGATTCGACATTCGAGACGAGAGTTCTTACCGTCTGACGATTGGCGCCGATCAGAGAAACTCTGTACTGGTAGCTTACTCCTCTTTGCGCCGTGGTGTCGAGATACATCATCCCGGTCGCGAGCCGGATGAGAAGCACTCCCGACCAGACACCAAGTGAGTCGGCGCTGCCGTACGCCGCGATTCTCTGCCACAAAGAATCCACCGGGACATTGCTCAGCGAGAAGGTGTCCGGGATTTCGTGCATACTCTGTTCCAGCCGGGAACGGAAGTCCTCCAAGTTCGAGGGAGCACTGACAGTCGCGATCTCCTGCCACGTCTGCTGGCCGGGTATTCGCCGTTCGAAAAGATATGCGACGCCGCCGTCTATGGGATGAACGGAACTCGGAAGTTGTATTCCCGATGCGACGTAGATTCCAAGCGGACCGCCGGCGGCGAAAGTAGTTCCTGTTATTTGGGCGAACGCAGGCGTCGATAGAAATAATATCGTGGCTGCAAGTACGAGACTCGAATTTTTCCTTCTCATTTGAAGCCTCCCTCCAGAACAAACTGGACCTTCTTGTAGTCGGTACCGTAATGGCCTTCCACTCCAACTGTGATGCTCGCGCTCGCTGACTGTTTGTCGCACAGCCCGCCGCAATCGGAATCACAAATACCGAAGCCGCAGTAGGCTGTTCCGCTGAGCGTCAGCGTCGCGCTTCCGTCCACATACCAGTTTCCGTTCGCCTGGAATTGGCCGTCGAGAGAAACGTCCGCCAGGACTTCCGCCTGGACGCCAGCGCACGCGATGCCGATGGACCCTCCGATGCCGGCGCCTACATCCGCAAAGACATCTATTCCGGCCGCATATGTACTTGAATCTCCCTGGAATGTCATGGCGAGACGGATATCACCGCCGATGTTCGCCCACAACTTCGCGCTGACTATACCGAAATTGAAATCGAATGTCGGTATGACCGGTATCGGCACGTCGACCTCGCCCTCGAAATAAAATCCGGAAACTGTCGCCGGAAATTCCGGGGGCAAAGCTCCCTTGTGTTTGTACACCCAGGAGTATTGCTGGACCACGTATTTTATTTCATCGTCCATCGGGTGGTCTCCGAAAAGTATCGCCGCCATAGCGTCGACCTTCGGCGTGCTCAGTTTCAGGCTGGCCCCGGCAACGAAGTACCAGCCCTGGTCGTCGACCATAGCGTTCGCGGTCCCTTCGATCTTAGCGCCACCGGCAAGATCTTTCTTTATGTTGAGACTGCCGAGCAGTTCATGCTTCTGGAAATCGTATGTAAAATTGATGTCGCCGAACGGAGTGCTTATGTTCTTCACTCCGACCTTCTGACCGTTGGCGATAATGTCGCCGTAGACAACAAAAGTCACTCTGCCGCTTGCGCCGTTCGTGCCGGTCATATCGCCCGCGAACCAGTAGTTGTTCCATGAATTGTTCGAGACGTTCATCGAACCGACGACGTTCGTCAGACTTGTCGCGCCGTTCTGGGATATGTTCAGAGTCTGACCCGGCACTGTCCAGACGGAGGTTGAATCAGGCGTCCTGTACAACCATACGTCGAAACTGTACTTGCCCGGCTCGGAGACGGTTCCCTTTGCGATGAAACCTTTGGCATCGAGCGTTTCCGGGTCGTTCTGATCGGCCTTGAACGCGAGGTGTACTCCAGCAACATCGAAGCTGAACGGGACCGCTTCCAGTTTCGAACTCACGACGCCGCCCGACCTCGAATAATCAATCGAACAGCTCTGCGCCTGCAAGCCGGGTATGCCCAAATCTATGGTGCCCGGTATGTGGACATAGGTCGGATAGACATTCAGCATTGTCGGAGTGAACTTCGCGACCCTGTAGTAAGTCAATGCCGGGGCCGTGTTGTCGATGGTAAGACCTTCGTCACCGTTGCTGAGCAGGTAAAAATTGTTGATGGAAACCTTGTCCGATGGCGCGGCGCCGGGAAGATTTGTCAGATACGCCGCCGAATTGCTGTTTCCTTTAGGCGCCACGGAAATCGACCAGTGGTTCTTTCCCGCGTCGTAGCCGAAGTACAGTTGACCCGTTATAGTCAGCGGGAGTATTCCGGCGAGCGACATGGAATCCGACTGGAAGTTTCCATACTTCAAATCAGTCGGAGTCACCTGGAGCCCGCTGAAGGGCACATTGACGGTGCCGGTGACTAACTGGCCCGCGTTGATCATGAAGCCGCCCGACTGTGAAATCGACCACTGGCCTCCCTCGATTTGCCACTTTTCGAGCGCGATCGAAACCGTGTCTTTCCCTTGAATAGGATCGAATTTCTTGCTGTGAAGAACCACTTCGCCGATGTTGAGGTCTATGTCCGGGTTTGTGACGTTGGCAAGATTGGAATGAATCGTCGTAAGCAGTTTCACAGTATCACCGTCAGCCAGCGAGCCGCTCGAATCCGCGACCGCATCGAACCCGTACAGCGTGTAATGAAGCGAATTACCCTTCGCGTCGGTGACCGCGAGGCCGCCCAATATCGATGAGGGCGCGGTGCCGGAGGCAATCAACGCCGGTATCAGGAGTTTCTTCGAATGATCCGTTTCGCCCGGAAGCGCGAGATACAATTGGTCATCGGGGAATTTGATGTTCGAGAACGCGGGATCTGACGTGAATGAAGCCGCATCGATATATGTCAGGTCAGCAAATTGGCCCACGCCGTTACCTGCGTCCGTGATTCCTATCCCCGCGTTATCGGCCTGCGATCCAACCATTGTGCCGAAAATTTTCAGCTGGATTGAGTTCACGTCGGTCGTCAGCGGAAGTGTCTTCGGAACAGAATAAGGAACGTTGTTGCTGTCTCTCTGGTTTCCGGCCACGATGGATATGTTGTGAAACGGAATTTTCGCCGTCGAATCGAGCGGGCCGAAAACCCTGTTGGAGGGAAGCGAAGTAATGTCTCCGCTGATCGACACTCCACCGCCGCTCGTGCTCAAAGACGTCACCTCAATGGGGAAACCCATGAGCCTCGTGATGTTCATGCCGTTGTAGACTTTGAGATTGAAATTCAGAGTGTCGTTCCCGAAACCCTTCAGCGTAATCTTCTTCGAGTCACCGACGAAATTGGACTGCGACTTGGCCGCGTCGATCGTCAAAGAGCTGCCTATAGGGAGTGAGTGGAGCACGTAGTTGCCGCTGCTGTCGGTGTACGTCTCAACCACCGGCGCGTTCGACGACTGGCTCTGATCGAGAAACACATGCGCGTCGGGAATAGGTGTTTTGCCGGCCAGCACGGTCCCCGATACATGTGCCGCCTGCTTCAAAGAGACTTCGATATACGTCCAGTCCTTCGACTCCGGTATGTACGCGGACACGGTTTGTCCTTCGTAGTCCTTACCGTCCGGCGCGGTGACTTTAATCGTGAAATTATCGTTTGAGCTGACGAGCATTGTATCCACCCCGCCGTCCCTGTTGGTGAGGAAGTTGCCCACGCTTTGAATGTCAACGTGAGCCGCCACTATCGGAGCCGGAATAGTCTCTGCTACAGGGCGGCGTGTCCTCGTCTCGGACCCGCCAACCATCCGTTTCTCCGGGGTCGTAACTATTATCATGATCCGGTGCAGTTTCTTTTTCACGACAAAAGTCCCGAGGTCCTGCCCGTCCTGTGTCACGTTGACGTATTCCGTATCCGGGAAAAATGAATCGTCGTACGGAGTCGGATCGATTATGATCTGTTGGGATCCAAGAATTGCAGGACTCTGGAATCCAGTATTATGGTTGATAGTCATCCCCATGAAATTGAATCGACCGCGGAATCTGTTGAGTACAAACTGCGGTTGATTGGCGACGACCGTTGATCCGTCACCGATCGTGACTTTCGCCTCCACGGGATTTCCCTGCTCGTCCACAACCTTGCCCGTAACGTTCGCGGCAGGATCGAGAAGAATTTTGTCGAGATAAGCCCGTTGTCCGAACTTGAGCGGCGCGCCGTTGTTTATCGGGATATTTAAATCTTTAAAACCATAGTCTGTAATGGTCAATGCTCTCATGGGGCCATTAAGATTGCCGCCGTTATCATATGTCGGATTCAGGTCGTCGAAGCTGAACGAACCGTCAGAGAGCGTCGCCTGTGAGCTCTCCGTATTCCAGAAGAACAAGGCGAACGTAAGAGATTGGACCTGCGCTCCGATGACGGGGACATTGGGGTTGTCCTTCCTGTAGACGGTGCCCGCTATGCTGGGCATTAACGGCCACATCGTCAGAGTTGTCGAGACGGTTGGAACCGGATAATCGCTGTTGAAAGTCGCCGGGGTCGTGAAAAAGTTGTTCGGACTAACCTGGAAATTGAGGTTCTGTCCGAACCCCATAGAATAATTGAATTGAAAAGACTGCGGGAAACAGAAGTATCCCAGGTTCGACTTCGGGTCCGTGGTTGCATAAATGAAATACTGGTCATTCGGACCGATGTTCTGGACGAGATCGGAGAAAGTGACCTGGCCGTTCTGGTTCGTCATCGCCTCTGCCACAACCTGCATATTCGCCGCAGATGCCGGTGAAGGAGGTTTCGGATATCCCTCGCTATCGGGTACTCCGAGCGGCCGACTCTGACGAAGAATATAGACGTTTACCCCTGCAAGCGGGGCCTGAGTAACCTGTGCGGTTGCATTATACGATGGCGGCACCACGGTTAGTTTCAACGAATATTCCCTAGCTAACGAAGGAAGGGCACCGACGTTATCGGTCTGATACGGCTGTACCATTATGTCGGTCGACGGGCTCAGGTAATAGGGGCTTTGCACCACCACGCGGTACACCTTGTATAGATCTCCAGTGTGATTATCCGTCAAATCGCCGCCGAGAAAATTGATCGTCTGGTTCGCTGCAATCAGTCCCGTGCTGTCCGATTGCAGGAACGAAAAAGAGAAATTCCCGGACGCGTCCGTCGTGGTGGTCGCCACAACCTGGTCGGCATCGTCATACTTGTGATCGAACGGAAGACTGTGCCTCGGGACTGACAATTCAGTCGCACTCCCAAATTGCATGAACCGTATGCCGCCGCCACCGGTTTTTGAAACAAGCATATACTTCGTGACAAGTTCCACGGTCGTATTCGCCAGTGGAAACGACGACTGGGGTGTTTGGTAATTCATCATAACTATACCGTTGGCCCGCGGAGTGAAAGTCCCGTAAAGGCTTCCCGTAACAGTCGAAGTAGTAAAGAAAACATAATGGAACGGCGGAACTGGCGGAGAAGGGGGCAGCACACGGTGAAAAACGAACTGAGCGGGCTTGTTATAAGTGAATGTCCAGATCTCGCTTTTCCCTTTGTTGGTGGCCGGAGGAAAACCGTTCTGGTCGAGTGCCTGTACCTGCCAAACATAAGTCGAGCCCGACTTGAGCGGGAGCGCACTGATGGGGTACTGCTCGGTCGTTGTGATTGCGTTCTGGTCGACATATTGAGGAATGTTCGCCGCCAGCGCCTGCAAAGGCGTTTGTCCCTGCAGAACCTCGGCGATCTTGAGGACGTAGTGTACCTGATATTGGACGGGAACCTGAATAGGTGTCCATTGCAAAATGGGATTCGCAATATTTACGCTGTCGCCGTCCGCCGGGAAGACCAGATGGGGCGGATCAGGGTAGACGATCGTAAAATTTGCGCAAGCGCCCGAAACCAGCACGTTTCCGCTCATATCCTTCACTGTGAGACACGCTGTGTACGATCCCTCCGGTATTCTCCCGGTTTGAGCGATTTGGGTTTTGACGCCATTGTCGTAATAGTTTGTGTTCCCGTGAAGAGTAGAAGTGCTGTTCAACATGTTGGAGCCGGGATTGACGATGGTAGGATCGCTCGATCCGGTGATCAGCTGCTGACCGCTGCTGTTTGAAATAGTCAGAGAAATGACAACGGTCGCCGGCGCCCCCGTCCCGTTGACTAAATTGAACATCGCGATGGATGGATTGGTCTGCCAATCGCTCATGTAAGGTGACGGGAAGGGCTGGACCGTGAGCAGCGCGTTCCAGTTTCTCCCCGATTGCGCGAAAGACAGGCCGGTTGTCCCCGTCAGAAAGATTATGAGTCCCGCGACCGACGATATGAAGCGTGTTTTCATCTCCTTGCTCCTCCTGTATGCGAAGTCCCCTTGTTTATTTTTTCAATCATCAAAATCTGTGGGCTATTGTGACGCCGGCCGTGTACTCGTTGAAAGCGTTAGCCCCGTGATAACTTGTTCCCGTCAGCGATAACGTCACCGCATCCGCCATGGTTATGCTGTAGTTCGACGAAAGAACTGCGTTGATCGAGCTCGAACCCATGTATAATGAAGTTCCAACAGAAAGTGCGGTGGTGAGTTTGTTCTTGAAAGCTCGGTGCTGCGCCGCGATGGAGTAAGTCTGCGTCGAAGTCCAGCCCGTGCCACCGATTTTTGAATCAATCAGACTTACTGAAGGAATCAGGCTCAGGTTTGTCAGAATGCCAAAGACGGCGCTGGCATTCAGCGAATGCGAGAGGAGCCCGCTGTTCTGCCTCAGCGGGTTAGCGTCAGCTGATGTCTGGTAGACATAGCTGAACGTCGCGGACTGGAATGTTCCGCCGCCCGAAAAATACAGCATCTGCGTCATCCCCGCCATGAAGGTCGAGTAGTCGACGAGGAATGTGTCGCTCGCCGCGTCGTTGACCATGTTCATGTAGTTGCTCATCAACGAAACCATCCACTCGTCCGAAGCTCTCAGGTTGATGTTTCCGCCGATGTTGTTGCGCGTTGTCGTGTAGATCTTTTGGCCGAGAAGATTGTCGTTCTGATGTCCGGCATTGAGGGTCACCGAGATTGTGGACATCCTGAACATGGATGCGAAAGTAATCTGACGCTGGTCAGGCAACAGCGACGCCACTCCGAGTGATGTGTAACCGGGACCGATGTAACTGTACCCGACGCGGGCGTTGAAAGACGACAGGTTCAGCCCAAGCTGAGTGTTGTAAGCGTAATCAACCCGGGTGCTGGTCCTCGGCGTGAAAACGCCTGTAATTGCCGAAGGCAGGTTGAGGCTGTCGAACGCCGGCGCGCGCATGTCTCTTGTATATGCACTCCCGTCGATTTCGCCGCTGAATGTCACTACGTTTCCAAGGAGTGCCACCCTGCTGTCTGCACCGAATACCAAATTCTCTTGAGGGGTCACGGCGTAGGTGTTGGTCACGTTGCCGGGAGCAGTACCCTGCTGGTCGGCAATGCCGATGCCGATTGTGAAGGGAAGGTCGCTCACGTCGCTTATGGAATCATCGATGCTCGTGATCCTTATGATAGCCTGTGCAGTCGGCGGCCCGGTCACGACCCAGGGCTGTGCACCAGTGTTCATGGTGCTGTCAAAAAGGACCTCGTATGTGGCGCCGCCGTCCCTCGAAAGTTCTATCTTTACATTCCCGGTAATCCCCGACGATCCCCACCGGATGGTCTCGATATTTCCTATCGGCCATGAATCGTTTCCGTTCGGAGCAATCACCGCAATTGTCGCTTGCGGCGGAGGAAGTGATGACGGGACGTCCCTCGTCCTTAGAAACATCAGATCGAAATAGGATCCGTCCTGCTTCCCGACTCCGAGCTTCGCGCCGTACATATACCTCGAGTAGCTTCCGGCTCCGGCTCCGCCGTCGACGGCTCTCTGGGTGTACCCTCCGAGGGCAGAGAACCTGAACAGGCCAGGACTGAGGTTGACGCCCGCTCCGCGCACCATGATACCGTCGAACGTCAACGGAGTAAACATATCCGTGAAATCGCCGAGATGGGCATTGCCCCACCCCCATGACGGATTTACGCCGAGCTGGTTGATGTTTTGGCGTGCCGAGCTTCCCTCGGTCGAGAGAAGGAAGTTGAACGACATCGAAAACGCATTGAAGAGCGTGACCGTAGGGCGGAAGTAAAGCCGCGCTGAACTTGGTGGGCGCCTCGCCGGTATTCCTGAGATCCCGTATAATTCGCCGTAAACTCCGGCGTCGCCGGATATGCTGAAATTTTTCTGGATGAATGTTTGCCCGCTGGAATCGGGCTGCGAGTTGCCCTGGGAAAGAGCTTCTCCGACACACGCAAGACTAACCAGCACAAATCCAATGTGCTTCGCCAACTGGTAAAGCAATGCTCTCCGCCTCCTCCATTAAACAAGGGACTGCCAGCGCCAGTCTCAGGATTGCTCCACTGCCAACATCCCTTATTAGGTGCTCTCCTCGTTACAAAATTATTTACAATTGGTAAATGGTTTCGGTGAATCTACAGTTCCTGCATGCTATAAGCATGTGACGAAATGCACAGGTGCGCCGAACTGCACTGTGGTACTTCGAATGATGGCGTCCACGCGGAAAGCAAATGCGGAGCGGGAGAAAAGCGTCCGGCCCCGCCGGCAGTTCAGTTATGCATGTGGTTGTGACCGCCGTGTTCATGATGATGCGCCGTCGGGCCTGTCGTCACGGGGAGCTTGCCCTCCGAGGCCAGCTTCACCGCCTGAGCTACAGGTATGCCGGAAGTCACGCACACCTCCACATTGAATTTTTCTGCGACCTGATAGGCGTGCGGCCCGATCCCCCCGCAGATCAGCTTCTTCGCGCCGCCTTTGGCTTCGTCGCGTATTACGAGGTGCGGATCGAGCGAACCGTCGTTCGCCTTTGCAACAAGCGCCTTTGTCTCGTCGTCATAAATGAGAAAGAACGGCGCCCTGCCGTAATGAGTGCTCACGTTGCTCTCGAGCGCGTTTCCTTCGGATGCCACCAAGTATTTCATTTTGTCCTTCTTTGTTATAGTGAATAAGAGTTGTAAGCGTTAAGTCGTCAGCCGCCGATATCTTATTTCTCGTTTCTTAATTCAAAGTTCTTCCATAAATCCATCGTTCCATTCAGGTTCATCCCATCATCGCCATGTTTCTCGTGCCGTCGCCTTCCTCAGACAGGCAGGTCACAACTTCGTCGATCAGACCGATTTGCGCGGCGATACAGTTTAATCCCTTCTTCATCACATCGAACTTCCATTCATCTTTCAACAAGGCAGC
>JAJYJD010000310.1 GCA_021789755.1 Bacteroidota bacterium | reverse complement strand
TCATTCAGAGTCGGGACGACGAGATTCACGATTTCTAAGTGGGTATTGCTCTTCGAAATCTGTTTTATGCTCCGGAGGACAGGCTTAAGCTCAGCATTGCACACCTTTTGGTAAAAATCTTCGCTGAAGCCCTTGAGGTCGATCTTTATGCCGTCGAGGACGTCGCACATTTCCTGCAACGGATCCTGATTCATGAAGCCGCAGCTTACGAGCACGGTCTTCAAGTTTCTTTTCCTCGCCTCGCGCGCAATATCGGTCAGATACTCGATGAACACTGTCGGCTCGTTATAAGTGAACGCGATGACCGCGACGTTTCCGGATTTTGTGTTATCCACAACCTCTTCCGGCGGGACATATCTAACAGCGTAGTCTTCGGGTTTCGCTTGGGAGATTTCCCAGTTCTGACAGAACTGGCATGAAAGCGGGCAGCCTGCCGTCGCGAGCGAGTATGCCTGGCTCCCCGGGAGGAAGTGAAAGAACGGCTTTTTCTCTATCGGGTCGGTGTGGATCGCGATCGGCTTGCCGTAAACAAGGCTCCTGAGTTTCCCCTCCACATTCATTCTGGCCCTGCATTTCCCGTGCTCGTTTTCTTTTATGACACATCCCTGCGCGCACAGAAGACATTTTACGATCTTCCCCTCGTGATCGAACTGAGTTTTGCCGCCGATTTCCGAAACCGAATGGCACTTCAGACAATCTGCGCCTTCAGATTCCGTCGATAGCCAGTATCTGGCGAAGGGAGAATCTAGGTAGGATTGTGTTTTGCCGTCAGCCCCGGGAACATGTTCTATCCGCGCGAGCAAGTCCATGAGCATCGCCGGACAGGAGAGTATTCCGTACGCGCCGCCGATGACGAGGCCGGATTTTGAGATGAATTCACGCCGAGAGAGATACATCATGTTCGCCTACTTCCAGGCGCAGCTTGAGGTTTGCGAATAGAGATCGGAGGAAATTCTGTGCATGACCTGAACACCATCACAACGCCAGCTTCCTTGAAAAACTGAGACGCAGATCGGCTCCTGCAGCCATTGTCCCTGACATATCACACGTCACATCCCGAGATGCGCCGCCACACCTCGCAAGAATGTAAACTTAACCGTCTGGATTGTCAAGCAGCCACGTGCCCATCGATCTCCAACCGGATGGGAAGACAGAATTAGGAGTCGTAGTCCGTTTCAGATGAAAAACCTTACGCTCTTCCATATCTCGGAGATCGGAAGCTTTAATCCTCTGCAAATGAACACCGGCAGATTGGTTTCGTATGGCATCGCATGATCATTTCTTATAATTGCTGCTTCTTCGACGGTATTCAGGGATTTGAGAAGGTCTTCCTTCTTTCCGCCGATCACTATAATGGTCGTGACGGTCGTGTCACCCGGTCCCCAATACCAGTAGTTGTTGTGGCCGCATAATACCCGTGGAAGCGGGTACTTGCCCCTGAAGAAATCGATCGCGCCGGCTTCGCCGTAATTTTGTGCGAAGACGACGGTCTTATTCCGTTCGTCCGGCGGAAGCGAAAGGTAGACTTTCGAGACAGTCGCGGCCATGTTCTCCCAGCCGAACATGTCGGCATAATATTGCGGAAGCTGCGTGAGCCGTTGCGCTTCGGATGTCGACGGCTGTACTCCGAGGGCTGCGGAATATCTGATGAAAGTCTGCACCGGCAATACCGGAAGTGCAAACGGGATAGTCAGCAGGCCGAAGAGGGCGATCAGCGCCGGCATCGCAGACTTTGTCCAGCGGAAACCCCTGTGAGAGGCTATCCGCTCAAACATGACGCCGCCTGCCGCGAACAGGATGGGGAATGCAGGGGCGATGTACTCAGGCTTGGAGTGCCCGTTCAGAACCAGAACCAGGAATGAGACGAGAAATATGCAGCCGACCAGCCTGTAGCTCTTACCGTCTCTATGGAAGAACAGGAAGTAGATTCCCGCGACCCACACGGGAACGGAAAGGTAGTTTAGGTCCCTCACGGTTCCGATAATGAAAGTCAGCGGGTTCTGAGAAGCATATTTGATGGCGGAAGCGTTATGAATGAATTCCAGTGTGGCAAAATTGTGTGCGATGTTCCAAACGATGTAGGGGCTGAAGAGTACGAATGCGATGCATCCGGCGAAATAGGGCCACCTCGTCGTAAGATGCTTTCTCTGCGGTGTCAGGAGCATGCCGATGAGAAGACTGAACCCGAACCAGAGTATGTCTATTTTATTCAGCAACCCGAATCCAAGTATCACTCCGAGGAGAATCCAGAGTCTGCCGGTCCGGGGGTCGGAAGAGTCAGCTTGAATAATCAGGATGACGATGTAAGCGCCGAGCGACCAGAAAACCCAGTCGAAGGGGTTCATGGAGTAGATGCCGTCAGTGCCGAGAAACTCCGGCGCTATCGCGACCGACAGGCAGGCAAGTACGACCGCAAACAATCCGCCGCCCATTTTTCTGGTCATGAGACCGGCTAGGTAGACCGTGACTCCCGACGCCAGAGCCGGGAGAAGCCTTAACGCGAATATCGAGTCTCCGAATAGTTTGATGCTTGCGAACAAAATGAAACTCGCGAGCGGCGGTTGGTCGACGTAGCCGGCGGCGAGGTGCCTGCTGCAGGCGATGTAATAGAGTTCGTCGCGGAAGTAGCCGTATCCCCCGAAAGCATTGGTGATGAGGTGAAGCAGGACTTCCGCCGCCGCGAATGCCAGTATGATTTGCGTGCTTCGACGTGCCGTCTCGCCGGGTGCAATTGCGTTCATTTCTTCCTTTCCTGATTGTCGCTGCGATCCCGTTTGTGCACACGGAGTCGCCGGTGAACAAGGATTCAACTCACACGGTCGGCCCGATTTCGAGTAAATACGAGAGGCGCGGCGAAATGTTCAGGTGGGCTATCCCTTTATCGTCAGCACGATGGCAAGTGCCGCCCGAATTCGCTCGACGAGTGACTCGTCGAGTTTACCGATGCGCCTGACGAACCTGCGCTCGGATATCGACCGGAGTTGAAAACAATCGGCCGCTGATTCCTTGCTGAGGCCGTTGCCGTCTGCGGGCTCTATCTTGACCATCCATGGCGCTATCGCGAAATGATCTTTCCAATCCGTGATAGGAACGACCATCCTGAGGGGAAGCTTCCCGAAATTGTCGTCGTTGACGACAACGCAAGGCCGTGTTTTTTCGATCTCGGCACCGATTGTAGGGTCGAGCGTGATCAACCATACGTCACCTTGGTTCATAGAAATCTTCCATGTCAAGGTCGGTGAATGACGTGAGGTCTTTGTCGGCCGTGTAGTCTCCAATCAACTCCCGCACAGCGCGTTTGATTTCCTTCGCGCCCCCCTCTTTCCGAAGCGATTTCAGCAGTTTCTCGGCGACGAGGATGCGGTCCTGCAAAGGAAGCTCATCGATCGCCTTAAGTATGTCGTCTACCTTCTTACTCATGCCCGCTCTGACGGAGTAAGATACAAATTTTCTGTCTTAAAGTGCCAATCCGGCACAGATTCTTCCGGCAACAGCCGCGCTTATTCCTGGAGTGATTGGTGTAATTCCTCCGATCAGTGTGCTGTTGCGACAATTGTAATTCACCAGTGGCGCTCCCCCGCATCGCGCACGCATGCGACTACCCGCACCTTACTTTGCAAGCCACATACTCGCCAGCCGCCTCCCGCACCTGAAACCCGATCGGCTTTCCTGGTTTTTCAAGCGGCTTAAGAATTTGCCGGATTGCCTCGAACACAACCCTAAATTGCTCGTCCTATTGCTTTTCAAGAGCGTCAAGTTTGCGCGCGAGCTCCGCGTGTGACGTGAGTATCGCTCGCAGCTTGACGAATGTCCGCATGATCGCGATGTTAACTTGAATAGCCCGCTCGCTATTGATGACGCTGGAAAGCACGAGGATTCCGTGTTCGCTGAATGCATACGGACGATACTTGATATGTTCGCCTCTCTTTAAGGTCACAAATTGTGACCTT
>JAJYJD010000309.1 GCA_021789755.1 Bacteroidota bacterium | reverse complement strand
TGCCTCCTCTCCCTTGATGGGAGAGGATTAAGGTGATGGTGCTTTGCGCGTGTGGTTTTTGTTCTCGCAAAGTCCGCAAAGAGACAACGAAACCGCAGAGAGGACGCAAAGGGAAAGGGTTTTCTTGCTGTGCGATCTTTGCGAGAGATATAGAGATGCGGAGAACATACAACTGCTCAGGGGAGGAAGAGAATGCAAAAGCGTGGATGGCTGTTTGATCTCTATCCTTCGAGCAAAGGGATAACCTTCTGGATAATCGACGGCGACGGCGTGAAAACCCGCGGGCACGTGCCGTTCGTGCCGCGGTTCTTCATGAACGTGAAAGGCGCCGACCGCAGCCGCGTCGAAGCGCTCGCCCGTAAATTCCGCTGCTCCGTAACCGGAGGCTGGGCGGAGAAGACCGAAATTTACTCGGGCAAACGGATACCGGTACTGGAAATTTCAGTGCCAGACACGCTCCACTTCAGGGAAATCGTCCGCCGGTTCGAGTCGGAATTCCCGTATTATGTCTTCTTCGATTCCGATCTGACTCCCGTGCAGATGTTCCTGTACGAGCAGAACCTTTTCCCGCTGGCATTCGGGAATTATTCTTTTGCTGACGACAACAGGCTTGTGTCGGTGGAGCTCGAAGACACCTTCGACGCGATAGATTATGCTACTCCGCCGCTCAGCATAATGACGATCGGCCCGTCGCGCTCCGATATACAGCCGAAATACCAGCGTATCATCACGCTCGAGGCGGGTTATGACGGCCGGGAATACACGATAGAGGCCGAAACGACGGAAGAGCTCCTGACGAGGCTGAACGCGCATGTCCTCCGCTGCGACCCCGACGTGATAATCTCGCGGTACGGGGACTACACGCTTTTTCCGCTTCTCGCCGACCTGTCGAGGAAGACGAGGATCCCGCTGCAGTTCAATCGCGACGCCTCGGTCGATTATATCCGGACCGCTGAAGTCAGCTACTGGAGCTACGGCCAGATAGTGCACCGGGCCGGCGCGTTCGAGCTTGCCGGCAGGTGGCACATCGACACGGAAAACTCGTTCATCATGGACCAATCTGATTTGTCCGGGCTTCTCGACCTCTCGAGGATCACGTGCATCCCGGTGCAGCAGCAGGCGCGCACGAGCATCGGGACCGGCCTGTCATCGATGCAGCTCGCGTGGGCTTACCGGCACGACATACTTATACCGGCGAAGAAGCAGGAGTGGGAAAAGTTCAAGACGGCGTCGGAACTTCTACTTGCCGACAGGGGCGGGCTGATTTTCCTCCCGACGATGGGATACCACGAGCAGATTGCCGAGCTCGATTTCGCGTCGATGTACCCGTCGCTGATGCAGATGCACAACATATCGCCGGAGACGATCAACTGCGAATGCTGCGACAACCATGCGGTGCCGGAGCTCGGCTACACGATATGCGAGCGGCGCAGGGGCATCGTCGCCGAAACGCTCGGAGCAGTCCTGAAAAAGAGAGCGGAGTACAAGAAGAGGGAAAAGTCCGCGACGAACGCGGCTACAAAGAACGAGTTCCACAAGCGGCAGACAGCTTTGAAGTGGCTACTCGTGACATGTTTCGGTTATCTCGGTTACAAGAACGCCCGCTTCGGCAGGATCGAGGCGCACGAGTCGGTCAACGCATTCTCGCGTCAGGCCCTGCTTCACGCCAAGAGGATAGCGGAAGAAAGAGGCTACTCGGTTCTTCACGGAATTGTCGATTGTCTCTGGCTTAAAAAGGACGGAGCGACAGAACAAGATTACAGGCTTCTCTGCGATGAGATAAAAAATCAGATCGGTGTTGCGATTTCCCTCGAAGGGATATACAAATGGATACTGTTCCCGGCTTCCAGAATGGACGGTGAAATACCGACGGCGAACAGGTATGTCGGGACATACACAAACGGCGAAGTTAAGGTTCGCGGGCTGGAAGTGAGGCGCGGAGACATACCGCTGTTCACGCGAAAAGTGCAGGGCGAAGTGATAGAGATGATGTCAATGGCATCGGGAATCGAAGAGCTGAAACTCCTTATTCCGGAAATCATGGAGACGGTACGGTATCATCTTGAAGTTCTGAAGAGCGGTCGCGTCCCTCCGCTCGAGCTTGTCGTGAGACATACGATATCCAAAGAGGCTGACGAATACGAGAACAACAGCATGCAGGCTGTCGTGTCGCGGGCGATGGCCGAGGCGGGCGTCGCGCTCAAGCCGGGCGAAACCGCGGAGTATATTATCGTCGACCACACCGGGAAGAAGAACCCGGTGAAGGCGAAGCCGTTTATTTTTTACAGGACCGAGGACGGATACGATGTCGAAAAGTATACCGAGCTTACGATGAAGTCTGTCGAAGCATTGCTCGAGCCGCTGGGATACAAATTCGAGACGAAGCCGGCGAAGAAGAAACGGCCCGGGAAGGAGATGCAGCAGGAGCTGGAGTTCACACGTGTAATCGGCTGACTAGAGGTACAGGAGCGCAATCACCGTAACTTCTTCCCTATGACAAAATTCTGTCAGCCGACATTCGGCCGGCAGTGTTGAATCGACAAAACTCAAATCTGCGACGTGCAATATGGGCAGCGAACCGCCTTGATGTTTATTGTCGACTGACATTGTGGGCATGTCTTTGTGTTCGGCACAGCGGCCGGTTGCTGGCGTTTCATTTTGTTCATCAATTTTACCACCATGAAAAGTGCCCAGGCGACGATGAGGAAAGAAATAATGCTGTTCAGGAACAAGCCATAATTGATCGTCGCGGCACCCGCAGCCTTAGCCGCCGCCAGTGAATTGTACGAGCCGGGCGAAAGATTGATAAACATGTTACTGAAATCCATCCCGCCCAGGAGCCTGCCGAATGGCGGAGTGACGACGTCATTTACTAACGACTTCACTACGGTTCCGAAAGCTGCTCCGATCACGATGCCGATGGCCATGTCGACAACGTTTCCCTTAACGGCAAATTCCTTAAACTCATCGATGATTTTCATTGCCTTTTCTCCTTTACCTTAGTGAGCTGAATAAATGTGCGGCACTCGGAAACTGATCGGAGTATTTTCTCCACAAATCACCGCACAACTCCGGTTTTAATGTATTCAAAGGTCTTGCTTGAAGAATCTACAGCCTGCGCATCTTTGCTGCAACAGTAGATGGCTCTATTGCTGACTTCTTCGATGACCTCGGATAACGCACAGCCGCTGGCCGCATTGACATAACCGGGGGGCGTGGCTCTATACGGCTAAAGTGCCCCCCAAAGGGCTGGACAACTGTACCATGAACGGAAAACCGGCTGTCGAATGAGTACGGCTTTATTTGTCTTGTTTTCGTGACGTGAAAAGCCATCCGACCAACCATCTCTAGAATTGATCCAATTCACAATTTACCGGCTGAGGTTATTGACTTTCATAAGATTCCTTCCAAACTTCAAAAAGTCAGCGGGACTGTATAAGCTTGCATCTTCATTCTATTGTGTGCAGCAAAGCCTAAAACGATTGTTTCAAGTAGTGGAGTTACTGCAATGAAGAACATCGCGGCATTTTCGGCGATCATTCTTTGGGCAGTAGGCGGAGTTGCACAGGTGCACATAAATGAGAACACAACGATTTCTCCGAAGAACTATTCTACGGAGAGTATTGACGCAGATTACCTCGTAGCTCCTCAAAGTGGCACGCTTTTGATATGGGGACCGAATCAACGGGGTACCATGATGTCAGGTTATCCGCTTTCTGACAGCGATTCACTTTGGGTCATCGTAAAGGAGTAAATATGAGACTATCTTTGTGTTTCTCGATGATGTGTTTCATGCTGCTGAACGTCAGTGCTTTCAGTCAGACGAGGCAGGAAAGAATCCATGCGGCGAGGGCTCAACTGAATTCGCTGCTTGCGACGTATGATGGCGGCCCTTATCAAAGAGTGGGAGAAATAATTGATGTGGATTCGTCGATTGGAAATTCAAGGGTGTCGGACGGAAATATCCGAGACCCCTACGGGACC
>JAJYJD010000308.1 GCA_021789755.1 Bacteroidota bacterium | reverse complement strand
TATGCGAGATTTACAGAAAGCGCTGAACAAAATTTGAGCAGCACCTACATCCAGTCCGAGCTCCTTCTACATGCGGGAGCGATCAATGCCGTCAGCCTGAGGGTCGAGAATAAGCCTTCGTTCTTCAGCATGAGACGAAATGGGACGGCGGGAACGACCGAGGCGGAAAACAGGAGAGAGTTTTTCGCCTCTCTGGGCTTCGATGAATCGGCAACTGTCAGGGGAGGGCAGGTTCATGGCGACAATGTGTGCCTGGCGGATGGCGCGGCAACCTTTTCTAATACCGACTCCCTGTTGACTCGAAGAAAGAATTTACTCCTTACAGTTTCCGTCGCAGATTGCGTCCCGGTAATGATTTTCGACAAGGAGCGCAAGATTGCGGCCGCGGTACATTCGGGCTGGAAAGGTACTGCGAGAAATATTGTCGGGAAAACGCTGGATGTCTTGAAAAATGAGTTAAATTCAAATCCAAAAGATTTGGTCACCTTCGTCGGTCCGTCTGCGGGAGTCTGTTGCTACGAGGTTGGAGACGACGTTGCGAGGCACTTCCATGGTGAAAATCTGAAACCGTCCGATAGAGAAGGTAAGTTCATGCTGGATTTGAAAAAGGCTGTGGTATCGCAGTTGACCTCGGCGGGTGTGCCGTTGAAAAACATCGACGTCAGTGACCGCTGCACAATTTGCGATCGGAATTTTCATTCCTTCCGGCGCGACGGCGAGTCAAGCGGCAGAATGATAGCAGCCATCGCCATTAAGTAAGAGGAGTCGGTATATGTGCGGGATCGTAGGCTACATAGGAGATAAAGACGCCTGCAAAGTAATTGTCGAGGGACTTAAGCGACTTGAATATCGAGGGTACGATTCTGCAGGGATAGCTCTACTCCGCGAAAAACACATCGATGTGACCAAGACGCCCGGTAAAGTCTCCAAGCTCGAGAAGATGGTGTCGGGTCTGCGCCCCGCGAAGATCGGGATCGGCCATACGCGCTGGGCGACGCATGGCGAACCCAATACGGTGAACGCACACCCTCACACCGATTGCAGCGGAAATATCGCCATCATACACAACGGCATAATAGAAAATCACTCGTCGCTTAAGACCAAGCTCACTTCGCTCGGGCACACGTTCAAGAGCCAGACGGACACGGAAGTGCTCGCTCACCTCATCGAGGAGTTTTACTCTCGCACTGAGAATCTGGAAATGGCAGTCCGCCTTGCGCTGAAGGACGTGAATGGTACGTTCGGAATCGTCGTGTTGTCGGCGGCCGAACCGGATGTTCTCGTCGCCGCAAGGCGCGGAAGCCCGCTCCTGATCGGACTCGGAGATTCTGAGAACCTGATCGCCTCCGACGCTTCCGCGCTTATCAGGCATACGAGGGATGTCATCTATATGCATGACAACGAGATCGCCGTCATCACGCGGACAAATGTCTCGTTGAAGAACCTGGATGACGAGGCTGTCGAGCGTGAAGCGGAACACCTTACCTTCGACCTTGAGCAGATCGAGAAGGGCGGGTTCGCACATTTCATGCTGAAGGAGATCAACGAACAGCCGGAGACCGTGCTGAACGCGTTCCGCGGGAGATTGATCGACGATGAAGGTGTCTCGAAAATGGGAGGCCTTCGTGAGGTCGAGGAAAAGATCGTCAACGCAAGAAGATTTGTCATCCTGGCATGCGGCACTTCATGGCATGCAGCGCTTGTCGGGAAATATATACTCGAACAATATGCCCAAATCCCTGTCGAAGTCGATTACGCCTCCGAGTTCAGATATCGAAACCCTGTTCTTGTGGAAGGGGACGTGGTCTGGGCGATCAGCCAGAGCGGAGAAACTCTTGACACACTGGCCGCACTGCGCGAGGCCAGACAAAGAGGGGTGCCCGTTTACGGCATTGTAAACGTCGTCGGGAGCACTATCGCGCGTGAGACGGACGCAGGCGTCTACATCCACGCAGGCCCGGAGATCGGCGTCGCTTCGACGAAGGCGTTCACGTCCCAGCTCGCAGTGCTGAATCTTATAAATCTTCTCGTTGCCCGCAGGAGGAAGACCATCACCGCCGAGCAGGGAAAAGAAATTGTCGAGGAGATGCACCGGCTTCCCGGGAAGATAAGACAGATCCTCGACAATACCGCTCAGATCGAAGCCATTGCTGAAGAGTTCAAGGAATCCAGGAATTTCCTCTATTTAGGACGGGGTGTCAATTTCCCGGTCGCGCTCGAAGGCGCCCTGAAGCTCAAAGAGATCTCATACATACACGCCGAGGGCTATCCTGCAGCCGAGATGAAGCACGGGCCGATCGCCCTCATCGATGAGAACATGCCCGCCGTTTTCATCGCACTGCGTGATTCGACTTATGATAAGATACTCAGCAACATACAGGAAGTCCGCGCGAGGAAAGGGAATGTTATCGTAATAGCCAACGAAGCCGACGGCCGCCTAAAGGAACTTGCTGAACATATAATAGAAATTCCGGAGACGCTGGAGATACTCAGCCCGATTCTTTCCGTCATTCCCCTTCAACTGCTTTCGTACTACATGGCCGTCAAACGCGGATGTAACGTCGATCAGCCGAGAAATCTTGCAAAAAGCGTAACCGTAGAATAAGAACATTCACGGGGCACGTTCAGAACTGCCCATCATGTTCGTGAGCATCAGTATGCCGGCAACAGAATTCATCTGGACGCCGGGCAAAGCGCTGACATCATTTTGCACGTCCGTTTCCACCCCCTGGAAAAAAGCGGCATAAACCTGCACCAGCTCGCCGGGCGAAAGCTGAAGCACAGCAGTAGTCAACAGCATCGACCTCAGCCCTCCTGCACTGTTTACCTTACTGTCGGCCGAAACGACTCCCGACGCGCCAAGTCTCCCGGCCTCTTCAGCTGCAAGTTGTATAATTATGTCGTGATAAACCTTCAGTGATGAATCGATCTCATCCGGCGAAGAACTGTTCCTAATTTCCTGCATTAGAATTTCGCCGGCCTCGTTCGCGGAGTCCAGCTGTACTGGAGAAGCGAGAAGGACTTGCATGCTCGAGTCCACCGCATCTTTGATCATGAACGCCGTGACCAGGTCCGTTTGTCGGGTAACCGCGAATATCAGACTCGAGTCGGCGCCAAGCAGAGCGTTTGCTTCCGCCCGTGAGCAGATAGCTTCAATTTGCGCGACAGCCCGTCTGCTTACCCCCTCAATCACATACGCGTCCTGGGCTGCCTGCAAGTAGTCAATGAATGCGTTATCAGCCAGCGCCTTGTTCTCTCCTGCCGTATTCAGCGACAACTCAAGGGATTCCTCGGCAGTAGTACGGGCAAGCTGCACTGCGTTTACCCAGGCCAGCTGAGCGTTTCCCACCGAGGAGCTCAGAAACGCGGGAGTCCATGCATCTTCTCCCGCACGAACAGATGCCGCCAACTGCTCAATTCCATTCCCGCTGTTGTCGGCGGCCGAAGCGACCCGGGAGCTCACTACTTCGACCACGTCGGCAAATGTGACGGGACTTGAGCCGGTGTTTCCCGCGATCATTGTATAGACTTCAGCTTCCGCGGTGCTCTGTCCGGTTAAAGGCTGGCAATATTCCGTCTCACCCAGTTTCAAAGTTGATCCGACAACCGCTTCCCAGGTTGTGGTGCCCTTGGTTGCCACTATAATGACGTTTCTCATGCCGGTGGTTTCACATGTGAGAGAGAAGTTTCCCTCAACATCTGTCTCCGTGGTATCTGAGATAGTCTCGAGTGTCGTTCCGATTGAGGCCGACATGGCAACCACCGTGGCACCCTGTACTGCCGAACCGACCTTTGCCATCCTACCCGATCCGGGATACCGGGAAGAAGAATAACTCCCCGAATCATCAGTGACGATTCCTTTAACGATTGAATACTGAGAGGATATCCCCGCGCCATTTTCGTCGCTGCAGCCGTACAAAGCAAGTGTTCCGGAAATAATCAGAAGGGATACAAGAATTTCAGGCAGATTCGGTAGGATCCTCAAATCAATCCTCGGCCC
>JAJYJD010000307.1 GCA_021789755.1 Bacteroidota bacterium | reverse complement strand
CTCGACCTTTACTTCGCTCCCGTCATACTCCCGAATCGAGACGTTTCCGAACTGCGTGTCGAGTAGAATGAGTCCCCCCGGCTTGAGATTCAGGCTTTTCTGTATGATTTCAGTGCTAACCCTATCGACGTAATCCGAGGAGCTGGGTTGATTGAAACCAGCGGACGCTCCAAAGAGGAGTATTGCCTGAGTCAAAATGGCAACTAGCATTCCATTCATGACTTCCCTCCTTTTCTATCTTTGCTGTATGAACTTGCGGATTGACTCACATACAATAACACATGTACGGCAATGGTCAGGACAAGTTTCATCATGACCATGAGATCACATCAAACCGTGGGCGGGGAATTCATGACTAATGGACATGAGTTACGGTTTGAAATTAAGTCGGTGTTCATTTAGTTTTACAGAAAATGGTCAGGGGGAGACGTTGAAAAGAAGATCTTATCGAATGAGGAAAGCGGGCGCGCTCAGAAACCTGGTGCAGGTCGAGGAGGAAATAGTGGATCCAGCGGATAACGAGGTGCGCATCGAAGTAAGGGCGATCGGGCTGAATTTCGCCGACGTGTTTACGATCTACGGACTATACAAGGCGGCTCCAAAGCGAGATTTAATTCCGGGGCTTGAGTTCAGCGGCATCGTTACGGGCAAAGGAAAAAATGTAACCGACCTGAAGATCGGTGCACGAGTGATGGGATCCGTGAAATTCGGTGCCTACACCACACGCCTCAATATCGACAGACGATACGTCATGCCGCTGCCCGAGGACTGGACTTTCGAGGAAGGCGCTTCCTTCATAGTCCAGGCACTGACGGCATACTATGCACTCGTCCACCTGGGAGAGCTGAAACGCGGCCAAACGGTTCTGATACACAGCGCTGCCGGAGGCGTCGGCATCTACGCGAACCGAATAGCGAGGAAATTTTCCGCCCGCACCATCGGTACCGTCGGAAGCCCGGCAAAGACGGAGCTGCTTCGATCCGAGGGATACGACGAGATCATTGTCAGGAGCAGGCATTTCAGAAAAGAACTGGCACAGAAGCTGAACGGAAGCAAGTTGGATATCGTACTGGACGCTATCGGCGGGAGGGTACAGAAAGACAGCTTCGATTTCCTCGCCCCGACGGGGCGAATGGTAGCATATGGCCTGTCGCAGTTCGCATCCCCCGGCGCGCATCTGGACTATGTCGATCTCGCAATAAAATTCCTCACGATGCCACGGTACCAGACGCTGACGCTTATCGAATCGAACAAGAGCATTCTCGGATTTAACCTCATCTGGCTCTACGAGAGGACCGACTTGCTCCGATCTATGTTGGCCGAGATTCAGGCACTGCAGCTGGAGAAGCCGTGCGTCGGGGCCGTATTTCCGTTCGAGCGCCTTAAAGACGCCATCAGAGAATTCCAGGGCGGCAAAACAACCGGCAAGGTTGTCATATCGGTGCCGGCTCCTTCGAGAGGCAACGCTGCGATCCGGTCCACTGCTGATTCCCAGCTCGACGAAGTTGTCCGCTGATTAAGAACCGGTTTTTTCCTATGTTTGTAAGCACGAGGACGCTTGAGCGAAAAATTTTTCACATCAGATGATTACCATACAAATGAGAGAGCACACCGGTCCCTTCTTGACCGGATGTCGCTGAACACCCGTTTGTATTTCGTCGTCAAATACATCGACATCGTGCTCAGAACGCGCAGGGAGGCGATGGACGGCATATACGACACCGCCGCATGGATAAGATCCTCGCTCGATATCTTCAGGCTGATAGAAAATTGCGGCGGGAAATTTCACATAACCGGAATGAATAACATCTGGGCTGGCGGAGAACCGACCGTATTCGTGGGCAATCACATGAGTACTCTTGAAACGATGATACTTCCCTGTATAATCGCCCAGCAGAAGGAAGTCACTTTCGCCGTAAAGGACAGCCTGGTGAGGCACCCATTCTTCGGCGCAGTCATGCGTTCAAGGAATCCGATCGTGGTGGGAAGGGAGAATTCCAGGGAAGATCTCGCGGTGGTTTTGACCAAGGGCATGGAACTCCTGTCGCAGGGAACTTCGGTAATAATCTTCCCTCAGAGCACGAGGATGGTAAGGTTCATTCCGGAGAAGTTCAATTCGCTTGGCGTCAAGCTTGCCGCCAACGCGAACGTGAAGGTAATCCCTTTCGCTTTGAAGACCGATTATTGGGAAATCGGAAAGTTGGTGAAGGACCTCGGTCGGATCAGCAGGCACAAGCCGATCCATATATCGTTCGGCGAACCGATGAGCATTTCAGGCACTGGAAAGAAAGAAAACGCCGAGATCATCCAATTCATTATCTCGCATTTGAAAGAGTGGGGCGGAGAAGTGGCATAACTGCCACGCTTAATTTTCCGCATTCCGTTCTCCCTGTGCCTCTTTCCGTGCTCAGTTTTCCCTTTTCTTCCCGCCTCTACTTCGACTTATATAGCTTCAACACCCCCGGCACGAGGTATTCCTGGAAAGCTTTCTCGAAGTCGTATTCCGGTTTCCATCCCCAATCTTTTCTCGCGAGCGAATCGTCGACATCCGCGGGCCAGCTGTCGAGAATTGCCTGGCGCTTCAGGTCCGGCACGAAATCAATCTTCGCCGATGGAAAAGCCTTCATGACGCGTTCCTTCAACTGTGCGGCAGACGGACTGAATGAACCGACATTATATATCTGCGTCGAAAGGTTCGCTCTTTGAGCGGATTCAAGCTTCAGCAGCGCGTTCACCCCGTCGGGCATCGCCATGAAAGGAATCCTCGTGTCTTGCCTCACGAAGCAGTTGTAAGCTTCACCTTTCGCGGCCTGGTGGAGCATTTCCGGCGCGAAGTCGCTGGTCCCGCCGGTCGGGAGCGTGACGGCGCTTATCAAACCCGGAAATCTCACGCATCTAAAATCGACCTTCCCCTCCATCGGCTGCGCGTCGAGCTGGCGGTAGAAATTCATATAATACCTGCCGAGTCTCTCGCAATACAGCTTGTTGATCCCGTACATCGTGCGGGGGCCGGTCCATTGATCTTCATGTACTCTTCCCGCCTTGTTCTTCGCTCCGGCATCCGGGAGCCCGTAAACCGCAATTGAGCTGGGGTAGATGAGCTTCACTACTTGTCCCTGCAGGCGCGACTGGGTAACCGCCATCTCCAATAAATTCAGCGTGCCGTCGACGTTCACTTTATGAGCGATGGTAGGCTGTCTTTCGGCGCGGGTCGAGAGCAGCGCCGCAAGGTGATAGATGACATCGAAATCGTGTCCGGTGGAAAGCGAATCAAGAAAGCGGTTATCCAGAATGTCGCCGGTGTACGATTTATAGCACTTCGATCTTGTCACGTCATCAAGCGTGTTCAGATCCAGAGCGACGACCCTGACGCCGTCATGCTCCGCAAAATGTGATATGAGCCCGTGGCCTATTTCGCCATTCGCGCCCGTAATCAAAATCGTTTTTGTTTCCATCATTCTCCTTGAAGAAATGCCGCGCTTCTGTTTGAAGGCCTGCGATATATCGTGCATTCTTTTTTCACGCCAGCCTTCCGGCTGAGTTGAGTCGTATAAGTTATAACACGACGGTTTAGTTAATCAACTGATAGATGAATGCTGCTGGGTCACTTTCAGAAAATCACAGGTACCTTGCCATGGTTTTTATGGAGAAGTCACGGAAAGAACCTTCGCAAGGTTCGCTGGGGTGTTCCAAATTGAGCCAGTACCCGCAGCCGATCATTGATTGCAAAATTGGCATTCTGTGCGGATATTTGTCTCAGTAATTTTCCCCTGAAGGCCAAACCTCGGTCCAGGCGGGGCACCTTCTTCGAGGACTAATTGTTCAGGGGAATGACGTGGCTTAAACAGAAGTACAAAAGTGGCACTATTTCAACACGCTTACGGACCATTAGCGACATCCCCCGCAACGGAAAGGGATCTCGTAAAGAGGGTAAAAGCCGGCGACCAGTTGGCGCTCGAGGAGATATTCGACCGCTATTATGATGGACTCTGCCGGTTCACT
>JAJYJD010000032.1 GCA_021789755.1 Bacteroidota bacterium | reverse complement strand
CCTATACTTTCGCTGCTCGACAACCACTCAACATACCTGCGTATTCTGGGACTGACTCATTGATTATGCGCGCCAGGAAGTTTAAATTTGATGTAATGAAACAAGGATACGATGACAATGTCTAATGCAGTAGCTGACGCACCATCCACGTTTTCACGAGGTCTCGATGGTATAATTGCCGGCCAATCGTCGATCTGTTACATCGACGGACAAAAAGGTGAACTTGTCTACCGCGGAATTAACATAGATGAACTCGCGACCACTTCCAGCTTTGAAGAAGTTGTGTATCTTCTCTGGCATGCAAGACTGCCAAAAAAAGAGGAACTACTGAAACTGCAGAAGGACCTTTCGGCAAACCGGAGTCTACCGGAACCCGTCATGACGTTTTTGAAGTCGCTTCCCAAAAAGGCAAATCCCATGGACGCCCTGAGGACGGTAGTCTCCCTCCTCGGATTGTATGACGAAGAAGCCCGGGAGAACTCGATAGAAGCCAATTGGCGCAAGGCCTTGAGACTCGTGGCCAGATTCCC
The DNA here is from genome assembly GCA_021789755.1 of Bacteroidota bacterium. Classification (GTDB taxonomy): domain Bacteria; phylum Bacteroidota; class Ignavibacteria; order Kryptoniales; family JAKASW01; genus JAKASW01. Next base: position 19,563 of record JAJYJD010000032.1, on the reverse strand, counting down.
GACAATCGTGGCCAACTTTCACACGCTACGCATGAACGGCGACTATATAAAACCGGATCCGTCGTTGGGACATTCGGCAAATTTTCTCTACATGATGAACGGTGTCGAACCGGGAGAGATGGCCTCAAAGACTTTCGATTGCGCACTAGTGCTCCATGCCGATCACGAATTCAACGCGTCGACGTTCTCCGCCAGAGTCACCGCAGCCACGCTTTCGGACATTTATTCTGCCATGACTTCGGCAGTGGGTACTTTGAAAGGTCCTCTCCACGGCGGTGCAAACGAGAACGTCATGGAGATGCTGCTTGCCATCAAAACCCTGACCAATGTTGAATCACATTTGCAGACAATGTTTGCCGACAAAAAAAAGGTCCCCGGTTTTGGCCATCGCGTATATAAGGTAGAAGACCCCCGTGCAAAACACCTTCGCAAGCTCTCGAAGATATTGGGCGAGACTATTGGAAATCTCAAATGGTATGAAATGTCCGAGAAAATCGAGGAAATTGTGAGGAGGGAGAAAAATCTCGTTCCGAACGTGGATTTCTACTCCGCCTCGACATATCACTACCTCGGCATTCCCACTGACCTGTTTACGCCGATCTTCGCGGTGAGCAGGATCGCCGGATGGACCGCCCACGTCATGGAACAATATTCAGACAACAGACTTATCCGTCCGATCTCCGAGTACACTGGGCTGCGGGAGGCTCATTTTGTCCCGGTAGAGCAAAGATAGACCGGAAAATTCCTTGGAAGTTGCCCGGACTTGAGCTCACCGCGGATTCGTTTACATCGCATGTTGTCGGTCTCGTTCATTTCCGGAGATGAAACCGTCGAGCATTCCCTAAAAGCGGACAGCAACAGATGTACGAGAGCTCCTGCCCGTTTTGCAGAATAATTGCAGGCGAGGCGCGCGCCGAGATCCTGCTTGAAACAAAACGAAGCATCTCGTTTTTGGATATCAACCCGATCAACTTCGGGCACGCCCTGGTAGTGTCGAAGGATCATTTTGCGGACTTCGACGAGCTTCCTGAAGATGTTCTTCTGGAGATAACAGGCTCTCTGAAAACGGTTGCCCGGGCAATCCTGGATTCAGTTCACCCGGCAGGCTTCAACATATTCAATAATAACGGTCGTGCTGCGGGGCAGTCGGTTTTCCATTTCCACTTCCACGTGGCGCCGCGTTATGAAGGAGACGGTCTGAAGATAAGACCGAACCTGAAAGTCTATGAATCCCCTGAGCAGATGGCCGAATACGCGAACATGATTCGCGCTAAAATAGAAACGAACGATAAATCAGGAGAACGAAAATGATTCCATATGAAAGGCTGTCCCCTCCCACAAAGGGTGAGAAGATCAGGGTCGTCGACGGAAAACTCGTTATACCCGATAACCCGATCATCCCCTTCATAGAAGGAGACGGTACCGGGCCGGACATCTGGCGGGCAAGCAAAATCGTCTTTGACTCAGCGGTCCAGAAGGCTTACAAGGGCAAGAGAACAATCGAGTGGTTCGAAGTTTACGCCGGCGAGAAAGCCAACAAAGTCTACGGCAGGGAAGTGTGGCTGCCCGACGATACTCTCAAAGCGATCGGCGAATACATCGTGGCAATCAAGGGCCCGCTGACAACCCCGGTCGGCGGAGGGATTCGGTCGCTCAATGTTGCTCTGCGTCAGATGCTTGACCTCTACGTTTGCCTGAGACCGGTCAGGTATTTTGAAGGCGTCCCGTCTCCGGTCAAGAAGCCCGAGCTCATCGATATGGTTATCTTCAGGGAAAACACTGAAGACATTTATGCCGGGATCGAGTGGCGCGCGGGAACGCCCGAAGCGAAGAAAATAGTCGGCTGGCTTGTCGGCGAAATGGGAGTGAAGAAAATAAGATTCCCCGATTCTTCCAGCATCGGGATTAAACCGGTGTCGGAGGAAGGATCGAAGCGTCTGGTCCGCGCGGCTATAAAATACGCTCTCGACAAAAAGAGGAAGAGCGTCACCCTCGTGCACAAGGGGAATATCATGAAGTACACTGAAGGCGGCTTCAGAGACTGGGGTTATGAACTTGCAAAGTCGGAGTTCCGCGACAGCATCGTCACATGGGATGAGGTTCAACAGGGTGCCAAGGCTCAAGGCAAGCTCCTCATCAAAGACGCCATCGCTGACAACTTTCTTCAGCAGATACTGACTCGGCCCGCGGAATATGACGTGATCGCGACTTTGAACTTGAACGGCGATTACATTTCCGATGCCTTGGCCGCACAGGTTGGAGGAATCGGAATAGCTCCCGGTGCCAACATAAATTACATGAACGGGTTCGCCATTTTTGAAGCGACTCACGGAACCGCGCCGAAGTACACCAACCTCGATAAAGTGAATCCCGGCTCGCTCATCCTGAGCGGCGTTCTGATGTTCGAGTACCTCGGTTGGTCGGAAGTCGCCGGGCTCATCGTGAAGGGGATCGAAAAGACCATCGGATCGAAGGTGGTCACATACGACTTCGCCCGTCTCATGGAAGGGGCAAAAGAAGTGAAGACCTCCGAATTTGCCGCGGCAATAGTGAAAAACATGTAGACCGCTCCATAACTTTTATTCGAATATCTGGGAAAGCAGGCGGCGTAATGCCGCCTTTTTTATTTTGTGCTTGACAAGGCGGTTTTATTATTTTAACTTATTGGGTCGTAAATCTTAATTTAATTAGATACCCAGTGAATATATGCTAACAACTGACAAGAAACTCGACCCGATCGATCATCGGCTTCTGGAGATACTTCAGAAAAACGCCAGGACAAAGCTGAATGAAATGGCTCAACAGCTCGGCTTGACCATCCCGACTATCTCCGAGCGCATTCAGAAGCTCGAAGAGAGAGGAGTTATCAGGGGGTATACGGCAATCCTCGACGCCAAACGCCTGGGCAAAGACATTACAGCCTTTATCACCGTCTCGATCGATTCAAGCAAGCACTATCAAATGTTCATGGAACGGGCAAGGGAGACTGAAGAAATTTTGGAGTGTCATTCCGTGACCGGGGAAGGCTCTCACCTTCTGAAAGTCCGTGCCGACGATACAAACGCGCTCGAAAAGTTGTTGTCGAGAATACAGTCATGGCCGGGTGTGCTAGCCACCAAGACAAGCGTTGTCCTGTCTACAATCAAAGAGTCTACAGTACTGAAAACCCAACACAATTAATCCTAGGAGGAACAAATGGCAAAAGTTGCCAAGTCTGCTACTGAAATCGATAAACTGCTGAAGTTTATCAAGGACAGCGGAGTTGAGATTGTTGATTTAAGATTCACTGACATCCCCGGACAATGGCAGCATTTCTCGATACTCCCATCTGAACTCACCACCGGTTCTTTTGACGAAGGGGTGGGTTTCGATGGATCCAGCATTCGCGGGTTCCAGGCGATACAGGAAAGCGACATGGTGTTGATCCCGGATCCCAAAGAGTTTTTCATCGATCCGTTTACCGCACATAAGACGATAAATATAATTTGCGACGTCAAGGATCCGATTACCGGCGAGCCATACAGGCGTGATCCACGCTTTATTGCCCACAAGGCTGAGGCATACGTGCGCTCCACCGGTCTTGCCGATTCGGCCTACTTCGGTCCGGAGGCGGAATTCTTCATATTCGACAACGTCAGGTTCGCCCAGACAATGAATACAGGTTTCTACGAGATAGACTCTGATGAGGGAATCTGGAACAGTGGCAGCAACGACAAGAAAAATCTCGGCTATCGCCCGCGCAGCAAGGAAGGATATTTCCCCGTCGCTCCTGTGGACAGTCTCCAGGATATAAGATCAGAAATGGTGCTGACCATGAAGAAGGTTGGAATCGATGTCGAGGTACATCACCATGAAGTGGCCACGGCAGGGCAGACCGAGATTGACATGCGATTCTCCACCCTTACCAGGATGGCAGACAATCTCATGACATATAAGTACATCACTAAGAATATTGCGGCGAAACACGCGAAGACCGTGACGTTCATGCCCAAGCCACTGTTCGGGGACAACGGGTCAGGAATGCATGTCCACCAGAGTCTATGGAAATCCGGTAAGCCTTTGTTCTACGGGAATGGCTACGCGAACCTGAGTGAAATGGCTTTGTACTACATCGGTGGATTGCTGAAACATGCTCCTGCTCTTTGCGCGATCACGAATCCAACTACCAACTCATATCACAGGCTCGTGCCCGGCTTTGAGGCGCCTGTGAATCTCGCGTACAGCCAGCGAAACAGATCTGCCTCGGTAAGAATACCGATGTATTCCAAAAACCCTAAGGCAAAGCGCGTAGAGTTCAGAGTGCCCGATCCCTCGACAAACCCTTACCTTGCATTCCCGGCTCTCCTGATGGCAGGTATTGACGGAATTATCAACAAGATCGATCCGGGTGAACCGCTGGACAAAGACATATACGATCTGTCTCCGGAAGAGCTGAGGAATGTCCCCTCGACTCCCGGTTCTCTCGAAGAGTCGCTGAAGGCGCTCGAGCGTGACCACGAGTTTCTTCTCCGCGGAGATGTGTTCACTGAAGAACTGGTGAGCCTTTGGATCAAATACAAGATGACCAATGAAGTGAAGCAGGTCGCCCTCAGGCCGCACCCGTACGAATTCATGCTTTACTATGATATTTGATTGAAAGCCCATTAGATCATCATTTGTCAGGCCGCCGTGTGGCGGCCTTTTTCTTTCCATTGAACCGATTCCCTCCTTTAATTAAGTTTCTTCTACATTCTAACGTGACATAAACGGAGTAATCGCAATGGCTGCTTCAACAAACTCATTCTCTACGAAAAAAGATCTCAAAATCCAGAATTCAAATTTCAAGATTTTCCACCTTCCCGCGTTGAACAAACAGAACTACGACATATTCAAACTCCCGTATTCCATTAGAATATTGTTGGAGAACTTGCTGAGATATGAAGACGGCAGAATCGTGTCCGCATCGGACGTGGAAGCCCTGCTGAACTGGGACGGCAAGCGGCTCCCCGAGAAAGAAATTGCGTTTATGCCTGCGCGTGTGCTTCTCCAGGATTTCACAGGTGTTCCGGCCGTCGTCGATCTTGCGGCCATGAGAAGCGAAGTTAAGCGGAGGAATGGCGACACCGCAAGGATTAACCCCCTTATTCCGTCCGAGTTGGTTATAGACCACTCCGTTCAGGTGGACAAATCCGGCACCGATGATGCTTTCCTCTTCAATGCTGAACTTGAGTTCAAGAGAAACATCGAGCGTTATAAGCTCCTCCGATGGGGTCAGAAAGCCTTCAGGAGTTTTGACGTTGTTCCTCCCGACACGGGTATAGTCCATCAGGTTAACCTGGAGTATCTCGCCAGGGTCGTTGAGACACGAGAGCAGGGCGGTGAAAAGAGGGCATTCCCCGACTCACTCGTAGGCACGGATTCCCACACGACTATGGTCAATGGACTCGGCGTTTTTGGGTGGGGGGTAGGCGGTATAGAAGCGGAAGCGGTCATGCTCGGACAGCCTTACTTTATGCTCACGCCGGAAGTTGTCGGCGTTAAACTTAAAGGAGAACTGCCGGAAGGTGCGACCGCTACGGACCTTGTCCTTACAATTACACAGATCCTTCGCAAGAAGGGTGTCGTGGGAAAGATCGTTGAATACTTCGGTGAGGGAATAGGCAATCTGACTCTTCCTGACCGTGCGACAATCAGCAACATGTCGCCCGAATACGGAGCGACGATGGGATTCTTCCCGGTTGACCAGGAGACAGTGAGGTATTTGAAGTTGACCGGACGCAGGGATGAACAGATTTCAGTGGTGGAGGCTTACTGTAAGGAGCAGGAACTCTTCTGGAGCAAGGACAAGCCTGAGCCACTGTACAGTGACGTAGTTGAAGTAGACATGAGCGGAATTGTGCCCAGCATTGCCGGGCCAAAGAGACCCCAGGACCGCGTCCCTCTCCGCGAAACTAAAACGTCTTTTGCCAAATCACTGGTGTCTTCGACGGCGGACCGCGGCTTTGGGGTGAAGCAGGAGGATGTCCCGAAGAGTATCACTGTTAAGAAGAACGGAGTATCGTTCGAAATGCATCACGGTTCGGTCGTGATCGCGGCAATAACCAGCTGTACCAATACATCAAATCCCGGTGTTCTCGTTGCTGCCGGCCTGCTCGCCAGGAAGGCCGTTGAAAAATACGGGCTAAAGCCCAAGCCGTGGGTCAAGACGAGCCTTGCTCCCGGCTCTCAGGTTGTTATGGATTATCTTAAGGACGCCGGCTTGCTCAAGCCGTTGGAGGACCTCAAGTTCAACCTTGTCGGGTTCGGGTGTACTACATGCATAGGAAACAGCGGGCCGCTGGACGAAGAGATTTCATCTGCGATTGAGAAAGGGAGCCTTGTCGCGGCAGCTGTCCTGAGCGGAAACAGGAACTTCGAGGGGCGAATCAATCCTCACGCGAAAGCAAGCTACCTTGCCTCGCCGCCGCTTGTCGTGGCATTTGCGCTCGCCGGTAGGGTTGACTTCGATCCGACTAGCGAGCCGATCGGAACAGGGAAAGACGGTAAGCCTGTCTTCCTGAAGGACGTGTGGCCGACACAGCATGAGATAAACGAAGTGTTGAGGAAGTCGATCAGGCCCGAGATGTACAAAGCGCGTTACGCGCATGTCTTCGACGGCGACGAAAGATGGCGGACATTGAACGTCCCGGAGGGAAGCAGCTACAATTGGGACCCCGCTTCGACATACATCCAGGAACCACCTTTCTTTAAGGATCTCCCCCTTGAGCCTCCTGCCGTCATGGACGTGAAAGGTGCGAGAGTTCTTGCATTGATGGGCGACTCGGTTACCACTGATCACATTTCACCTGCCGGGTCCATTCAGGCTGGCGGTCCTGCGGGGAGATATCTCATCGAGCACGGTGTTCAACCCAAAGATTTTAACTCTTACGGGTCGCGGAGGGGAAATCACGAGGTGATGATGCGCGGTACCTTCGGCAACATCCGTTTGAAGAATCTGCTTGTGCCGGGCACAGAAGGGAGTTGGACCGTTCACCTGCCGGACGAAGAGAAGATGTGGATATACGACGCCGCTATGAAGTATAAGTCCGAGAATATCCCGCTCATCATCATCGCGGGGAAGGAATACGGCAGCGGAAGCTCGCGCGATTGGGCAGCCAAGGGCACTTTGTTGCTCGGAGTCAAAGCCGTCATCGCAGAAAGCTATGAAAGGATTCACCGGAGTAACCTTGTCGGATTGGGCGTCCTCCCGCTGCAATTCAAGGAGGGAGAGAACGCAGCCTCGTTGCATTTGACAGGCAGAGAGGTGTTCAACATTTCCGGCATAAGCGAGAACCTGATCCCGCACAAGATGCTTACAGTCACAGCCGTTGAGGCAAACGGAAAGACGACAAGATTCGACGCTATGGCTCGTCTCGACAGTCACGTCGACGTCGACTACTTCAAGAACGGAGGAATTCTCCAGACTGTTTTGAGACAAATGCTCAAGAGATAAGGGAGTGAACCTTTGAAACAGGGGAAACTCGGCGTTATTTGGAATTTATTGGCCATTTTCATAGATTTAATGCGTAAATAGGAGAAAAAATGAGAACCGGAATTCATCCCAAATATCATAATGTGACTGTAACTTGCGTTTGCGGCAATACATTCCAGACCCGTTCTACCGAACCAGGGCAATTTCTGAAAGTTGAAATTTGTTCGAGCTGCCATCCTTTCTTCACAGGAAAGCAGAAGCTCATAGATTCGGCCGGCCGAGTGGAAAAGTTTATGCAGAAGTACGGTAAAAAAGAAAAGGCTGGCGCGTGATTCTCCGATAGTCCGGCTATGATTGCCCGGCGCCGCAAACCCCGAGCATTCGATACCTTCAAAGCGGACCTCGAACTTCCGAGCTCACAGTTCTTTTGAAATAGATTTCCTGACAGATACAGAAACGAACCTAAGAGTCACGAAAAGAACGCTGTCGTAACCATGACTAGAATACCGGGCATGCATTTGGTTGGACAGCACGAAAACCGCAGCAAATGAAAACCATGGGGTGCAGAGATGGAACAATCAAAGAGGTCCAGGACCTATCCGCGTGAGGAAACCGAGACAGTGATCTATGCAACGGCTCGCGAGGTAGCCGTCAAAATCCTGAACAGAATCGAGCGAACAGATTCATACCTGGACAAACTTCTTGATTTCGAGTTGAGAAATTCCGAGCTGAGCAAGCTCGATAAATCCTTTCTGACCGAACTTGTGAACGGAACCATCCGCTGGAAAATGCGCATCGACTATGTCATATCACAGTTTTACCGCGGCGACTACACAAAGCTGGACATCAACATCAAAAATGCGATTAGAATTGCGATGTACCAGATCATGTTCCTCGAAAGAGTTCCTCAGTCCGCGGCGGTGAACGAAGCTGTCGAGTTCGTCAAAAAGCTGCGCGGGCAATTCCTCGCGAACCTTGTCAACGCGATCCTCCGCACCTCCATTAGAAAACTGAATACGGTGGAATATCCGTCGATAGAGGACGATGCCGTGAGAGCGCTTTCGACTGTCCATTCATTTCCTGGCTGGCTCGTTCGACGCTTCGTTAACAGGTTCGGTGTATACGAAACTGAACAGCTGCTGACCGCTCTCAACGAACGACCGAAGCTCTCTATCAGGGTCAACCCGAGAAAGATTTCACCGGACGAGCTCATCGCCAGTTTTGAGGCAAAAGGATTGAAAGTGACGCGTGGGCAGTTCATCCCGAACTTTTTTTACGTCGAGGGGCTTTCAAGGATCGGAGAACTTGAATCTTTTCGGACGGGTCAGTTCACGGTGCAGGATGAAAGCGCAGGGATCGTTTCGAAATTACTCGACCCGAAACCGGGCGAGAGAATTCTCGATATGTGCGCCGCGCCGGGAGGCAAGACCACGCACATACTGGAGCTCACGAACGGGGAGGTCGACCTTACAGCCGTGGAAAAGTACGAGAACAGAGCGAGGCTCATACAGGATTCAGTAGATCGGATGGGTTACGGCAACGTAAAAATCATCGTCGCGGATGCTGCAAAATTCTCGGACGCGATCCTCTACGACAAGATACTTATCGACGCTCCTTGTACCGGCTTCGGTGTCATGAGAAAGAAGCCCGATTCAAAGTGGAAGCGAGAGCCGGAAGACATCGCTCTGCTCAATGAGATACAATCCGGCATTGTGGAGAGCGCTTCGAAGCTCCTGAAACCGGACGGCGTACTCGTTTACAGCACCTGTACGATCGAATCTGAGGAGAATCAGGCGGTCGTCCAGTCGTTTGTCAACCGTCATCCGGAGTTCGAGATCGAGCCGGCAGACAAGTTTGTCGATAGGTCGCTCGTGGGGAAGGAGGGTTTCATCGAGACATTCCCTCACAGGCACGATATGGACGGTAGTTTTGCAGCAAGGATGCGAAAGGCCCGGTGATTTCGTTGAATGCGAAGTACCCTTTTAATAACTTTCCAAGGAATATATTTCGGAGGCATAAATGATTAAGAACGTTGAAGAACTCAAGAAGAATTTGCAGGGAGTCGTTGAAGTTGACGGTTGGCAGAAGGCGAAAGTTGCCGACGCAAATAAGCTACGTAAATCAGTCATAGACACAATCGTATACGAATCGGTTTTTAACCCGGATAACGAAGTAAAGGCAAAGACGCGATGGCTCATCCGAGAACTGGCTAAGACGCTGGGATGCGGATCTGCCTCGATCCAGGGTCTTTATGATGCGTTCGGTCGTGGAGTAGTATCAGGCTTCACCGTGCCGGCGGTTAACATTCGGGGGATCACTTATGATTTCGCGCGCGCCATGTTTCGTGTTGCGAAGAAACACAACATCGGCCCCTTCGTCTTCGAAATCGCCAAGTCGGAGATGGGATATACGAACCAGCGGCCCGACGAATACTCCGCCTGTGTCCTGGCAGCCGCGGTAAAGGAGAACTATTCGGGTCCGGTCTTCATCCAGGGCGATCATTTCCAATTCAACGCGAAGAAATTCGCCGAAAATCGACAGAAAGAAACGGACGTAATCAGATCTCTCATCAAAGAGGCGATAGCTGCACAGTTTTACAACATAGATATCGACTCATCGACCCTGGTCGATCTCAGCAAGCCGACAACCGAGGAACAACAGAGAAACAATTTCGAGCTTGCAGCGGAGATGACCGCCTTGATCAGGGAACTAGAACCTGCGGGCGTCACCATCTCCGTCGGCGGAGAAATCGGCGAGGTGGGAGGCAAGAACTCCACGCCTGAAGAGTTCCACACCTATATGCAGGGCTATGTAAAGCACCTTACGGCAAAAAGGCGGGGTGCTAAAACCATCAGTAAAATAAGCGTCCAGACAGGATCGAGCCACGGCGGCGTGCCGCTGCCCGACGGAACCGTCGCTCAGGTAAAGATCGACTTCAATGTGCTGAAAGATATCTCGAAGATAGCACGGAAGGAATATGGGATGGCAGGAGCCGTCCAGCATGGCGCTTCCACTCTTCCGGAGGAACTCTTCGACAAATTCCCCGGTGTCGGGACGGCCGAAATCCACCTTGCAACCGGATTTCAGAATCTTCTCTATGACATCTTTCCGAAGGAATTCAGAGAAACAATTTATGACTACCTGCGGAAGAACATGGCGGACGAGAAAAAACCCGACATGACCGACGAGCAGTTCATCTACAAGACGAGGAAGAAAGGCTTCGGCCCGTTCAAGGAGCAGATGTGGAACCTCGGCAAAGATTGGTTCGAAATGGCGAACGGGGAAATAGAGAAGAGACTCGAGTTCCTCTTTCTCAAGCTCAATACGAAGAACACGAAGAGTTTAGTCGATCAGCACGTCAAATTCTGACGCTGACAGAATTCTGCTTTGAGAGAAGGGAAAGTTTCCCAGATTGACGAACTTTTCGTCTCGTGAAAAAAACACGGCGGCACTTAGCTCTGTATTTGCCGCCGTATTTCTTACCACCTTCAAACTCATCGTAGGAGTCAGCACAGGCAGCCTCGGTATACTCAGCGAGGCCGCCCATTCCGGCCTCGACCTGATGGCCGCCGGCATGACGCTCTTCGCCGTCAGAGCCGCAGATAAACCCGCCGACTCCGAACATCATTATGGTCACGGAAAGTTCGAGAACATATCGGCTCTTTTCGAAACATTCCTCCTCCTCGTCACCTGCTTTCTAATAGCGAGGGAGGCTTTTAGTCGTCTTTTCTTCAAAGAAGTGGCAATTCAGGTCACGACCTGGAGTTTTGTCGTGATGATCACTTCCATCGCGATAGATTTCACGAGATCGAGGATGCTTTCACGCGTTGCGAAAAAGTATCATAGCCAGGCCCTCGAAGCCGATGCATTACATTTCTCTACCGACATTCTAAGCTCCAGCGTCGTCATCGTCGGACTGGTCGGGGCACATTTCGGGGTCGAGTTTGCCGATCCGGTCGCCGCTCTCGGGGTCTCGATAATCGTAGTCGTGATCAGCCTCAGGCTCGGGAAAAGGACGATCGACGTTCTCGTCGACCGGAGTCCGGATCCCGCTCTTGTAAAGCGAATCCGCGAGGCAGCTCTCCAGGCGGATGAAATCCAGGAATTGAAAAAGCTCAGGGTCAGGGACTCGGGCGGCAGAATCTTTGTCGATATGGTGGTGGGGCTGCCGAGGCTTCTTCCGTTCGAACAAGCCCATAAATTGATGGACGGGATTGAACAGCGGGTTAGGAAACTACGGGACGGGATAGACATCGTCGTTCACGCCGAGCCCGTCGAAAGCGATGAGGAGACTCTTCTCGACAAAATCCGGCTCGCCGCCGAACGCACGAAGAGCAAAATCCATGAAGTCGAGGCTTACTCCACCGAAAGCGGAATCGTGGTAGATCTTCATCTCGAAGTAGAGGATGCCGGTACAATAGAGGAAGCTCATATCAAGGCTGATGAACTCGAGGAGGCGATACGCTCCCAAATAGGTAACCTGGATCAAATATTCATACATATCGACAAATCTCCTGCCGATACCATCCGGACAGCATCGTCCAGCTTCAGAGACAGCGACCTCCCCCGCAAACTGCTCAACTATGTCGGCTCCAAAATCGAGGTTGTGTCGTGCGGGAACCTGAATATAACTGAAAGCAGCTCAGGCATACGCGTCGCGATGACCTGTGAATTGAACGAAACCTTTTCGCTCGCGGAAACGGTTAGAATTGTAAATGAGCTCGAGGAAGATATAATCAAAGAATTTCCGCAGATAACCAAAGCTGTGATACATCAGGAACCCGTGTCCCACGATAAGAAATGAGACCTTACTACAACGATCCGTATACCGTGAAATTTGGCGCGACCGTGACCGAGTCGTCAAAAAGAGATGATAAGTTTTTGGTTGCGCTGGACAACAGCTATTTTTACCCGACCTCCGGAGGACAGGAACACGATACCGGGTTCATCGGAGATAAAGAAGTGCTCGACGTTTTCGAGGAAGACGGCCGTATTCTCCACGTCGTTTCGGCGGAGGTCCCCGTCGGCAGAGTAGACTGCCGCATAAACTGGGATCGCAGGTTCAGGAACATGCAGCAGCATACGGGCCAGCATATTCTCTCGGCTGCATTTGAAAATCTTTTCGATATCGAGACTGTCTCCTCGCGCCTGGGGGACTACACAGGGACGATCGATCTTTCACGACAGCCTACCGGGGATGAAGTAGCGAAAGTCGTGGCAGAGGCGAACAGGGTCATACTGGAGAACAGACCCGTCGTCGTCCATTTTGCCGATCGAGAAAGTATAAGCTCATTCAATCTACGCAAGCCGCCGAAGGTCGAAGGGACGGTCAGGATAATCGAAGTCAGGGATTTCGACATGTCTCCTTGCGGGGGGACACACTGCACGCACACATCAGAGATCGGTGTTATTCTCACTGGAAATATAGAGAAGGTAAAGAGCGCGCTCGTTCGCATTGAATTCTACTGTGGAACCAGGGCAATCAGGCGGTATTATGAACTTCTGAAATCGACACATGACAGCTCAAGGAGTCTTTCGACGGGGGTAGAGGAGATTCCGTCAGCCATCGAGAGATTGAAGGCCCAGCTGCAGGAGAAAGATAGCAGGATCAGGTTTCTGACCGGAAAGATGCTTGATGAACTGTGTAACAAGTTGATTGCCAGGTCTGGAGAATTCTCCGAGGTATTTAGATCTATTGATTTATCTTCCGAGCTTCAGACCACCGACGAACTCCGGCTTGTGGCAAGCTGTGTCTCTCACAAAATGAAATCCTCGTTTGCTTTTCACCGCATCGAGGGAAATATTTGCTACATGAATCTGAGTCTCAATGTGGAAGAGAAAATCGCTTCGGAAATTCTAAACGAGTTGCGTTCAAAGTGCGGCGTCAAGGGCGGCGGACGAAGCGGGTTCTATTCCATCGCATTTGAAGGATCACAAATCGGCGAGGTTGTAGCTGTTGTCAGCAGGAGTCTGCAGGGTGAATGACGCAAGAGCCCATCTCCACGTAAGCGGTCTCGTGCAGGGAGTTGGATACCGTTACTTCGCGATCCGAAAAGCGAACACATTCGGAATAAGAGGTTTCGCCCGGAATCTGGTCGACGGGGGAGTTGAAGTCGTTGCGGAAGGTGAACGCGGCCTAATCCAGGAATTTATCAGTGAACTCCGGCGAGGACCCATATCGGCGCACGTGACCGATATCAGAATTGACTGGGAGAATCCCACCTTTGAGTTTGAGGGATTCCAGGGGCTATGAGGATAGGACTTGGATTTGATGCGCACGAGCTGGTTGACCGGAGACCGCTTAAGCTGGGCGGCGCCACTATCGAATTCCAAAAGGGCCTCATAGGGCATTCGGACGGAGACGTAATCCTGCACGCGCTCAGCGATGCCATACTCGGTGCCTCCGCCGCGGGGGATATCGGCATGCACTTCCGTGACGACGACAAAGAAACAGAGGGGATTGACAGCATGCGAATCCTTGGATTTGCACTTGAACAGGCGTCGAAGGCTAAGCTGGCATTGCATAATATTGATCTGGTTCTTATCGCGGATCAGCCGAAGCTCAGTAAATCATACGAGATAATCCGTGCATCCGTCGCCGCGGGTTGCGGCATTCAGACTGACCGCGTTTCAGTGAAGGCGAAGACAACTGAGGGGACGTCCTTCTCGAAAAACGCGATTGCGTGTTATGCCGTGGTTCTGATGGAAGAGCTGTGACGCACTTAGACAGCCTTGTCGCCGTTCTCAATCAAACGGAGCCTGCCTATCTCTACTTTGCGCTGTTCTTGTTTGCATTCGTTGAGAACATATTTCCTCCGACCCCGAGTGACCTGGTGATCGCCTTCGGTGGATCGCTGGTAGGAATGGGTAAGCTGGATTTTGCCGCGGCGGCGCTGTCGGCAACTATTGGCAGCACGGCAGGTTTTGCCACCATGTACTATGTCGGTTTTTTTCTCGGGAAGAAACTTGTGGACGCGGGAAAACCGGCTTTTCTTCCGTTCGATAAAATCAAGCAGGCTGAAAAATGGTTCGCAAAATACGGGTATGGCCTTGTAATCGCGAATCGCTTCCTTTCCGGGACAAGGGCAGTGATTTCATTCTTTGTCGGACTTTCTGAATTGCCCGTCGCCATCACGCTGCCTCTGTCTGCGCTGAGTGCCCTTCTATGGAACACCCTGCTCATTTACGGAGGCTACGTACTCGGACACAACTGGAAACGGCTTGACCACTATCTCGACATCTACGGAACCGTGATCGGTGTACTCATCTTGGTCATCGCAGTTTTGCTTACAGTAAGATACTTCGTCAATCGCAGGCATGCTCAATAAACTTCTGAAATGGGGCGGAGCAATCGTTGCCGCCATTGCAGTCCTGTCAATTTTGAATCCTTTTCTGGTTTACCACGTGAGCCGCTACGAAAGTGTGGAGTTCGGCAAATACTACGAATACTCGGGCGTTATTAATATCCATACGACGTATTCAGACGGCAGCGCCACGTATGAAGAGATCGGTAGGAGTTGCGATTCTCTCGGTATTCATTTCGCAATAGTCACAGACCTTAATACCGTCAAACCGATGCTCGACAACCTCGATAGACGATGGGGAATGACTCTTATAATTCCGGCGGTCGAGATCTCCGGACATAACGGAGAGGATCGGTATCTGATAATAGGAGACAGCCTTCCTCTTTTGCCGAAGGACGGGATAAGCGTCGATTCTGTTCTCAGCGATGCTTCGCGCAAAGGAAGTATCGTTATTCTCTCTCGGGCATCCGATTCATCAATGCATGGATTTGTCAGTGCGAATACTAAAAGGAATTTCCGCGGAATTGAGATATACAACTTTGACCGTAGCTGGAAAGACATGCTCAGTATTTTTCAGATCAACAAAATCTTCGGTGCTTTCCTGTCCTTTTCGGCCGATCCGCGTTCCTTAAACTACATTCTCCGATATCCGGCAAAACGGATCAACGAATTTGACAGCTTGAATGAAACCGGTAGAATAGTGGGGATAGGCGGGCTCGGAGCTCGTTCCAAAATAAACATGGGAGGCAACAAGTACTGGCTATTCCCGTCGTATGAAAGCATGTTCAACCTCGTTCACACGATCATCGTGACAAGAACGCCGTATAATGCGTTGTACCGGCATGACCGTGAGCTCACACTGGCCGCCATTAGAAAAGGGAACCTGTTTGTCGCCTTCTCCGGGCTCGAACCCGCCAGGGGGTTCCTGTTCACTGCCAGGTCAGGGAGCACCGAGGCCGTTATGGGCGACAGCCTGCGATTGCAGGGAAAGGTTGCAATCCAAATATTGCTGCCGGACAGCGATGACGTTGAGACGCAGATACTGCGAGACGGCAGGATTCTGGGGTCTTATGAAAATGCAGGACGGGTCGATATCACCGTCGATATGCCGGGCACCTACAGGGTGCAGGTATTCCAGAAGAGAAGCATGCTCCCACTCTTCATAAAAAGGTTATACCCGTGGATTTTATCAAACCCAATTTATGTTTATAAATAGTGGCCGATGACTAAGACGCGAACATTCTTCGATTCAAAACTTACCCTCGGGTTAGTGACCGGGCTCCTCCTGGGGCTTTCTTTTCCTCCCTTCCATTTCGAATGGCTGGCATTTGTCGCTTTTATTCCGTTCTTGTTCGCCATCGACAATGCAGGAAACTACAGAGAGGTTTTGAAACTATCGTATTTCACTTTTCTTGTTTTCAATATTATCGCTCTATACTGGGTCGGCGGCTGGAGCAAGGAAACCGATCCGTTCATGATGGTCGGTGCGGCAGCCCTGATCATAGGACATCCCCTTTTCTTCGCGGTCCCGATCCTGTTCTATCATTTTCTCCGCAAGAGGCTGGGAAGAGCGACGGTACTTCTGTTCCCGTTTTTGTACCTGTCGTTTGAACACCTCCATTCGATCACACAGGTAGCGTTCCCGTGGCTTACAGTAGGATACTCGCAATGCTACAATCTTCCTGGGATTCAATTTGCTTCATTCACAGGCTTATTTGGAATTTCGCTCCAGATACTTATCGTCAACTCGCTCCTGGCTTACGCGGTAATGTTGCTCCTTGGTGGAGGTAAGCGGGACGGGGCCATCTTGTCTGTCGCTGTTGCCTTATTGTTCGTGATCGTACCGGAGTTATATGGTCTGAGCGTTCTTGTGAGAGCATCCCGTTCGCGATTCGCTGATAAACTGAGGGTGACTATCGTTCAACCTAATATCGACCCGTACGTAAAATGGGCCGGAAGTCCGACCGAGATTCTTCGAACTTATGAGAACGAAACATACCTTGCGTTGCATCGCAGGGCTGACCTGGTGGTCTGGCCGGAGACGGCGATTCCATTTTACCTTCTGCTCCCACAGCTCAGTTTCTACCGAAACGAATTGCAGAGCTTCATCGACACAACCGGAATCTCTCTTCTGAGCGGTCTCCCGCTTGCCAGGTATTATCCTGACAGCAACGAAGCCAAGCCGAGCAGCCACTATGATGACTACATGCACGAGTATTACGACGCTTACAACGGTGCGGCGCTCTTCCTGCCGCATTCAAATCGATACCAGACGTACGAAAAGATCATACTGGTTCCGTTCGCTGAGAGATTGCCTTATGCCGATGCCCTGCCATTCCTGATCAAACCGCTGAAATGGGGTGTGGGCATAAGCAATTGGGCAATGGGTACCGATACGACCGTATTCAAATTGGCGGGTGGAGAGAAGTTCTCCACTGTAATTTGCTACGAGAGTGTGTTCCCTGGTTACGTGCGTGAATTCGCAAAGCGCGGCGCCGATTTCCTCGTGATCATAACCAACGATGGCTGGTACGGTAACACATCCGGGCCGTATCAGCACGCCGCTTACGCGATCATGCGCGCGGTCGAAAACAGGAAAGCGATTGTCAGATCTGCCAACACAGGCATCTCGGAATTTCTCGACCCTTACGGCAGGTATATCGGCAAGCCGACGAAATATGGGGAAGTGGCCACACTGACAGAGAATATTCCCATCGATAAAACCGTCACTTTCTATTCGAAACACGGGAACTGGATCGCCCATTTCGCAGAAATAATTTCTGCGGCGTCCATTCTTATAGGACTTTTTCTTAAATTTAAAAACAGAGAAACAAGGAGAGATTCAAACGAATTACATTGATTTGAGGAGCGATACCGTCACGAAACCGAGCGAAGCCATGCGGAAGGCAATGGCGAACGCCGAAGTGGGTGACGATGTTTTCGGGGAAGACCCGACAATGAACCGGCTTCAGGAGACTGTTGCGGAACTGCTTGGGAAAGAGAGCGCACTGTTTGTTCCCAGTGGAGTGATGTCTAACCAACTTGCCTTGAAAACACACACGACACCGGGAGACGAGGTAATCGTGGAGAGGGATTCGCACATTTTCAATTACGAGACCGGAGCGCCTTCTCTTTTGTCGGGAGTGCAGATTAATCCCGTCCCCGGTGTGCGCGGCTTGATGACCGCCAAAGATGTCGAGGATGCAATCAGGCCGGACGTTTATTACATGATGCCTACGCGGCTTGTCTGCGTGGAGAACACGCATAACCGCGGCGGCGGCAGCATTTACCCGATGAAGCTGATTGAGGAGATCCGGGATGTCGCCGTGAAACACGGGCTGAAATATCATCTCGACGGCGCCCGGCTGTGGAACGCCTCTGTCGCGACAGGGATAAAAGTCTCGGAGTACGCGAAGCATTTTGACTCCGTATCTGTTTGTCTTTCAAAAGGACTCGGAGCTCCGGTCGGCTCGGTGCTGACCGGGACCAGGGAATATATCGGAAGGGCAAAGCGATTCAGAAAGATTTTCGGGGGCGGGATGAGGCAGGCCGGAATACTTGCCGCTGCAGGACTTTACGCTCTCGAGAACAACTTCCGCAGGTTGGCTGAAGATCATGAGAAGGCAAAGAACTTCGCGAGAATACTGAGCGAATCGTCCATGTTTGAAGTGAATGTCGGCCATGTGGAGACGAACATAATAATATTCGGGATCAAGCACCGTATCGGCATTGAAAAGTTCATTGCAGAAGCGAAGTCTGCCGGCGTCCTTCTTTCGGCGGGGAGTGCGGGGAAGCTCCGAGCCGTCACTCACCTCGACGTCTCGATGGAGAATGTCAGGAAGGCCGCGGAGACGCTGACGAAGATGTCTGCCTCCTGATGATAGCCTGGCAGTTGAAGTCTGTACAAACGGATTACCGCAAGAACCCGGATGTGGATCAATGCCGTTGACCATTGGGCGCATTCCGGAGATCAGCGAGCTCGAGAGGGCGAAAGCGGCGGGCTACACACACTTCCCGGTAGTTGTCGAGAGCCTGCAGGATATTTACACCCCGGTGGGACTCTACATGAGGCTGCGTAAATTGGGGAAAGACAGTTTCCTTCTCGAAAGTGCAGAGGGCGGAGAGAAGATCGGCCGGTATTCCTTCATGGGAATAAATCCATTTACAAGCATTCAAATCACCGGTGGCAGGGTGGTGGTCGACGGGCGAGAGAAAGTAACCGCATCCTCGCCGGTGACGGAACTGAAAGAGTTTTTTGCCCGCTTCAGTGTTTTTCCGGTCGAAAACCTTCCGAGACTTGCCGGCGGTGCGGTCGGATACTTCGGCTACGACTTCGTGAAATACCTGGAAGCAATCCCTCTAAGGGAATCGGACAAACCGGTGCCGGAAGTGCTTCTGAACTTCTACGATACCATCGTCGCAGTCGACAACCTGAAGCGCAGGATTGTTCTGGTCACGCTGATACCGCTGACAGGGAAGTCTTCGGCTTTCCGTGACGTGCTCGCCGAACGGCTGGCATATTTGAAAGAGATCATCGAGTCGATTGAAGCGCGTGACGATGGCTCCGCTCAGCCGAACTGCTCGGTAGGTGAGGCTAAATTCAATATGACTAAAGAGCGGTACAAAGGGATGGTCGCCCGTGCGAAGGATTACATTATCGAGGGAGACATTTTTCAGGTTGTCCTTTCCCAGCGAGCCGAGTTTCCACTCAAGGGAGATCCGTTCCTGCTTTATCGGGGTGTCCGGGCGTTGAATCCTTCGCCGTACATGTTCTATCTCGAGTTTGGCAGGGGAGCGGAGAGGCTTGCC
>JAJYJD010000306.1 GCA_021789755.1 Bacteroidota bacterium | reverse complement strand
CCATGGGAGTCGCCAACTACGGCCAGTCGACGGTCATGCTGAGCGGCGCGGTGAGCAGGGGAAAGTTCACGACACAGCAGGTGGCCCCGATAGACGGAAGCCAGGGACCATACCAGCTCGTCGGCGGCGACGGCAGCCCGAACATCATCGTCATAGCGGGTACGGAGAAAGTCTATCTCGACGGAGTGCAAATGGTCCGGGGCGAAACGAACGATTACGTCATCGATTACTCGAACGCGCAGGTCACGTTCACGCCGAAACATCTCATCACTAACCTCAGCCGCATATTTGTCGACTTCGAATATTCCGACGGGCAGTTCCAGCGCACCTTCGCGGGCGGCGCGGCACAGACAAAGCTGCTGAACAACAAGCTGGATGTCGGAGTATCATATTTTCAGGAAGGCGACGATCCGAATTCGGCGTTCGGAGTCACCCTCGCGGATTCGGACAAAGCGCTGCTCAGCGCCGCCGGGAAAAACCCTCTCGCGGCGTCGCGCAGCGGCGTCACGTTCGTCGGCCGTGATTCGGCCACCGGTATGGGCAAAGGACAGTACATGCTCGACTCGACAACTGTCAATGGAAAGCCATACTACTATTATTCCTTCGTCCAGCCGACGGACACCGTCGACCTTGTCAACGCCGTCTACAGCGTCGCGTTCTCTCTCGTGGGCAGCGGAAGGGGAGACTACCAGTCCGTCGGCTTCGGTCAGTTCAACTTCGTCGGCGTGAACCAGGGCAATTACGCTCCGATAGTCATCCTCCCGATGCCGCAGTTCCAGCAGATGGCGGATGTCAACACGAGATACAGGTTCAACAAAGACGGCGCGGTGAGCCTCGAGTACGCTGCGAGCAGTTTAGATGCCAACAGGCTTTCTGCGCTTCCCGGTGTGACGACTAACGGCTATGGAATGAAATTCGGCGTCGACTACGCTCCAAGGCATGTGCGCATCGGCGACGCTGACATCGGGGCGCTGACCTTCAACGAGATGACCAGATACGAAAACGCCGACTTCAACCCGATGGATAGGACGAACGATGTGGAGTTCAACCGCGAGTGGGGAATCGACACGCTCACGGCGGTGGACGAACTCCTCAACCAGGCTCACATCGACTTCTCACCCGCGATGAAAAAGGCAAAGCTTACGTTCGGCGGAGACATCGGAAGGATCACTCGCGGCCCGGGATTCAGCTCCGGAAGGTACTCCGGCTTCTTCAACCTTGGAGCCGATTCGAGCTGGATACCTTCAGTTAATTACCAGGCGACGCTGGTGGACAGCAAGGACAATACGTTCGCGAATTTCGGGAAATGGTTCAGGCAGCAGGGCACAGTCGGGCTCACAATCTGGAAGCTTACGCCTGGCTTCGCGTTTGAATCGGAGGACCGCCGGCTGGCTACCACTGGAACAGACTCCCTCTGGACAAATTCCTATCGATACTTCCAGTACGGGCCGAGCCTCTCGCTGGCTAGGTTTTACAATATCGACGTTTCGGCCCAGATGTTTTTCAGGAACGAGAGCGGAATTATCGGCGGAGAATTGCTCCCGTCATCCAATTCGGTGACCGACCAGCTCTCGATGCGCCTGACGGAATGGAACGACTTCAACTCGAGCCTGACCCTGACTTACCGGAAAAAGAGTTACACCGAGAGCTTCCGGAATCTGGGCAATTCCGATAACGAATCGATTCTTTCGAAGTGGGAGACCAACTATTCCCCGCTGAACCACGGAGTCGAGACAAACCTGTTTTACCAGGTCACGACCGAACGCGCGGCGAGGCTCGAGCAGATATTCTGGAAGGTGCAGCCGGGACAGGGACAATATATTTGGGTCGACGGAAACCACAACGGTCAGGTGGACATAACCAACCCGGCCGATTTTCAGCAGGTTAATTTCAACGGGGACTATGTTCTCCTGACGAGGCCGACCACTACGCTCTATCCCGTCGTCGACCTGAAGACTAACGTGAGGATTGCCCTGACGCCCGACAAGTTTGTCAAGAACGACGGGAGCATCGTTAACGCTGCCCTCCGTTCAATTTCGACGGTGACATTGTGGCAGATCGCCGAGAACAACCAGACTTCCAATGTCAGCGACATCTATCTCCTGCGTTTGTCGAAGTTCCTGAACGACAGCCTTACGATAAGCGGCGCGCAGATCTTTCAGCAGGATGTGTACATACTTCAGAACAACCGCGATTTCTCGCTGCGTTTAAGATATCTGCAGAACAAATCGCTGAGCCAGTATTCGATCGCGACGGAGGAGGGCTATCGGCGCGAGCAGAGCATGAGGCTGCGTACAAAACTGACCGACACTTTCTACGAGCAGCTCGATCTATCGTGGAACGACGACAACGTCTACACGACATACACGGACAGGGAACACCTGATCGGCTCGAACAGCATTTCGTCCGAGCTTTCGTACCGGCCGAACATCAACGTGGAATCTTCGTTCAAGCTCGTCGTCTCGAAGGCGGTCGACGCGGCGCGCGCGGACCTCACCGCCTCAATGAACTCTCAGATCCTCCGAGTGGCGTACTCAATTCTCACGAAAGGGAGGATGACGGTGCAGCTGGAGCGAGACGAGGTGGCGATGAGCAACCAGCAGCCGAACGTTTACATGCCTTTTGAACTCACACAGGGATTCCTCCCCGGGCAGACTTACATCTGGGAAGTGGGATTTCAATACCGGATAAACTCCTTCATACAGGCGAACGCCGATTACTCCGGGCGGAGCGAGGCGGGCGGAACACCGATACATACGATGACAGCGGAAGTAAGGGCATTCTTCTGATCTCGTCGTAATCCCACGAAGACATTTTTCTGCGAAGATTAATTCTCTTTCATACTCGACGTTTGTGACGTGTCGTCACAAACCGCCGGTTAACCTTTGTGAGTTACGAGTCGTCTATCATAGTACAAAACCGCCGCCGCGGGGAGTGGCGCAGAAACTGATTAAAAGGGCGGCAAAAAAAGAGGAGAAAATCATGAAGACGCATCGCTTAGCACCGACGCTTGTCGCGTTTCTAACGATAATCGCGCTCGCGATTACGAGCATGCCCGTCCCCGCACGGGCAGAGGATAAAAAGAAGTCGGATAGCACCGTAAGAATTTTTGTCGAATACAAACTGGCAAAAAAAGGTATTCTCACTAACGATAACATAAACGTCAGTGTGGCAAACCGCGCGATAACACTGACCGGCTCAGTGCCCACACTTCACGATCGCACTGAAGCTGTGAAAGAGGCGCACAACGTCTGCGACGATTACAAGGTTGTGAACAATCTCTCGGTATCTGCGCCAATTAGGCCGGACAGCGTCCTGGCAGCCGCCGTCCTGAAACAGGTCGAGAATCACGTATTCTATACGGTATTCGACTGGCTCACGGTCGGCGTGAAGAACGGCGTTGTGACGCTTCACGGCTGGGTCGACAACCCTTGGGAAGTCGGACAGTATCAGTCAGAAGCCGCGAAGGTCCCCGGAGTCACTAAAATTGTCAACCACCTGAAAATGGAAATGAACTTCGGTTACCTCCGTTACAGAGTGGCGCGGCTGATCTATGACGACCCGATGTTCTGGCAGTACAGTATGGAACTCAACCCGCCGATCCATGTCATCGTCAACAACGATAAGGTGATGCTTGAAGGATATGTAAACTCGCAGGGCGAGCGAGGCTATCTAGCCAGCCAGGTACGCTTTCGCACCGACGCGATCGGCGTCGTGAACAACCTGCAGGTCGTGTCGGATTAGGCCCTGTCGTCGTCTAATCCATTTTGAGGATTGAGGGGCGCGGCGATCGCGTCGCACCCCTTATCGTCACGCGTCTCCATTTTCCCTGCCTTGTTACTCCGCTGTTCCTGCCGCTAAAGATTCCGCCCTCCTTGCGCCGAAGTACCCGAACCTGTAAAAGACTAATTCAAGAACACCATCCTATGTGTTGATGACTGAGGAGGCAGTCCTAGTTAACTACTTTTAAACTTTTGGAACTAGTGAATTAGATAAGGTGTTGAAGAATATGATACATTAAGGACGACCGGATGAAAGATGATTTCGACAAACAGGCGG
>JAJYJD010000305.1 GCA_021789755.1 Bacteroidota bacterium | reverse complement strand
AAAGACCCCGGCGAGTCCGGCAAACTCCAGTTTCTCCATGTCACCGGATTGCACATCTATCAGGAATATCGCGTCGTGCGCCCCGCTCTTCACAGCAATCGCGACTTTCTTCCCGTCTGGCGACCAGGTCAGACTGGGAGTAAGCAGATGAAGCTCCTCGAAGTTCTTCGTCGTCTGCCCGTCCACCAGTTTCTTTATTTCCTTGCCGTCGTTTGCATCTATGAGATAGATACTCATGTAATCGTCGCGGTCCGAGATGCACGCTATTTTGTCTCCCTGCGGAGAAATTGCGGGACTCGTGTTGTAGAAATTGCCGATCTCTTTGTGGTCGGTAAGGCGCTTGGCGAAATCTTCGGGGCGCTTGCGAACGGCTATCTCGGGCCAGTAGATAACCTTCTGTTCGTGGTTCCAGCGTTTGGAGAGCTCTTTTACGCCGATCCCGAGCGCACTCTTGAGCCCCTGCTCAACGCTCCGGGTGGTCCTTATCCTGCCGAGTATTTCACCTATCTTCTCTTCACCGTATTTGTTGGCAATGTAGTACCACACCGACTGTCCGCCGCGGTAAGCGAAATAACCGTTCAGCTCATTGAGCGGGACAAGATACTCGTTCACGGTGGCGTCCAGCATGAACATATCCGAATTGGCATCCCATCCGAGGGATTCATATTCAGCGAGTCCCTCGTTGAACCACATCGGCAGCTGAAGGGTTATGTTGTTGGCAATCATCGATTGCATCGAACCGCCGTAGTACATATCGTTCAAGACGGCATGTACCAGCTCGTGATGGATCACATGCCGGAGGAGCCGGTAAGATCCTTCGAAAGGCACGACGACCCGGTTCTTGAAGAGCTCGGTCACGCCTCCGACACCCTCTTCCAGGTATTCCGAGATTACGTTGGTCTGTTGCCAGTCGTTGTGAGAATCGTAGATTACAAGAGGTATGCGATTTGTAATATCGTAATGGAAATGCGAGCTAATTGATGTGTAAGCGGCTTCAGCTGCTTCGGCCGAGAATTCCGCCAGATAATATTCCTGCGGATAAAAATAGACATCGAAATGTTTCGACTGAATAAAATACCATTCGAAATTTCGGTATTGAACTTTATTCTTCCCGAATTCGTCAAGCTGGGCAAACGCGTCACCGACAAACAGAAGCAAGCCCAGCAATGCCGCCCTTTTCATGAATCAGCTCCCTTACACGAAGAACTTACCAACGATTTTGACGATATTCAAGATTGCCGGGATTAAAGCAATCACAATTCGCTCAAGCCGCCTTTTAGGCTTTTAACCGGGGGGAAGAGAATAACGATCGCAGGACCGTGAAGCGAAACCGGGCTGAAACGACGAAGCCGGGTTTCGAAAAACAGACAGGATTGAGGGGTGGGAAGAAAAGTCGGCCCCCTAGAACTGAAATTCTTCTCCCTCTCTGGCGGCACTGAGCTCGAAAGTATACTTCATTTTCTTCATCTCTTTCTTACACCTCTTCACGATTTCATCGATCGCGTCGTCGTCGAGGACCGGGTCGTAGTGAAAGAGGCAGAGCTTCTTGACCCCGGCTTCCGCCGCCATCCTCAGCGTATAAAGATAATGTGAGTGCCCCCAGCCGATATGGTCACTGTATTGTTCCGGTGTGTAAGTGGAATCGTGAATAAGCACATCCGATCCGCGTATGAGATCCACTACCCGGTTATTCGGATCCCCGCCGTAGCTTTCGAAGAGCTTCAGGACATCCGGCTCGCCGTTCGTGAAAAGTCGTGCAGTCTCCCGCGAATAAGGTTCGTTGTCACTGATATAGACGAGCGACTTCTTTCTGAAGCTCAGCCTGTAGCCGAGCGTGAAGCCGGGGTGATTGACGAAAAAGGAATCCAGCTTCGCATCGAAAACTTTGATCGAGTCTTCCTTTAATGGGATGAAGTTGATCTTCGCCTGAAGTTCGGACAACTTGACGGGGAAATAGACCTTATTCATCTGTTCCGCTATGAGCTTAGCGAGTGACACGCCGCGAGCTTCAGGTCCCACTATTGTGATTTCGTTTCCCTCCACGAATGCCGGCCTGAAGAACGGGAACCCCTGAATATGATCCCAGTGCGGGTGGGTTATCAGAATATATGCTCTTATTCTCTTGTTGGATTCAGACAGCTTGTTGCCGAGGTCCCTGATTCCGGTTCCCGCGTCGAAGATGATCAGATTTCCATCGTCAAGATGCACTTCCGTGCAGGAGGTATTGCCTCCGTATCTGACGGTGAATTTCCCCGGCGTCGCGATCGAGCCTCGAACTCCCCAGAACTTTACTTTCATCCGGTCTCCTTTCCTCAGGAACCTTTTGGCATTTCAAGTAGATGAACCAAACCGGTAATTCGAAACGTAATCCACGTAGTGCTGTGCTGATGCTTCCAACCTACTCAACTCTTCACTATTCAATTCCCGAACGATCCTGGCCGGGACGCCCGCCACGAGGCTCTTTGCCGGGGCAACGAAGCCTTCCCTGACCAATGAACCGGCCGCCACGAGACAATGATCGCCAATCCTGCAGCCATCAAGAAGTATCGCTCCCATACCGATAAGGCAGGAATCTTCCACCGTGCAACCGTGGATTATAGCCGCGTGTCCGATTGTTACATTGGAAGCTATAACAGTCGGGAATTTTTCATGCGTAACGTGTATCACACTGTTGTCCTGGACGTTTGTCCGGGCCCCAATTCTGACGAAATTCACGTCTCCGCGAACGACCGCATTGAACCAGAGGCTTGAATTCATGCCGATAGCGACGTCTCCGATGACGTGGGCACCTTCCGCGACGAATACGCTCGCATGTAGTTTCGGTTCCTTCCCGAGATAACCGATCAGCATTAGTCGTAACTCCTCGGCGGAATCCATCCTTCACGTTTGACATCTTTCAGTTTCACGACGATGCTGCCGATTATCACGCTGACGTTAGCTTTCAACGGCACTTCCGCGGAATCCGCGCTCATCCAGCCCGTGAAATTACCCGAGACTCCGAAGAAGCCGGTGAAGTCAATATGCCCGGACATCCTGTAAGCCTGCAGAGGAAAATCGTATGCGGTGACGTCGCAGTCTTCCTTCCGCTCGTTGATAGTCATATCCACTTTTGAGCGGACGGTATCTACAACGATCGGTATCGACAATGTTGTTCTAATCCCGCCTGCTTCCCTGGCGGCTTCCCGAATAAAGTAGAAGAAACCCACGCCGTCAGTGTAGTCCTTATCGAGCGGTATCTTCGCCTCTTCGATTTGTTTGCCGTTCTTGGTCAGACTCCAGTCCATGATCTTCCTGGTAAAATCGAAGTGGTAGGCAGTATACACCGAGTCGCCACCGTCTTTCTGGATGTTCGACGTGAACAGGCAGCCGTAAGACTTCGCGTCTTGATAAGTATCAAACATCGCATGCAGGTTTACGAAGGGAATTCCGCTGTACGAGTCTATGTATGCACGGAGGTGATATGCAGGGACTCCGTCGTAGATCGTTTTTCCAACAACCTGCATTTTTACTGTCCCTATTTTGATAAATAGGTAGCTTGCTTCGAAGGTGAGTTCCTCACCGTCCTGAATGATGGAATTGTCGTTGGTTTGAGTCCACCCGGTTTGTCGCATGCCTGCCGACAGCCCGTTGAACATCGAGATGGCGTATACGCTTCTCAATACCAAAAGCAATACGCCGGCCGTTGCGACGATCGCTGCAGTGATTCTGATGATTTTCCTTCTGAGTCTTTTTACGTCAAAGTTCATGTAAGTATCTTTCGCCCGCGGATTCTTACGGCTATTTAGGGATTATATTATGCAAAGTGGTCTCGACAAAGGGAATGCCTTGAATGCACCGCACCAACTCGGATGTCAAATGTGCGCGGCGTCCAATTCTAGAAATCCCCGCACGAAGGGTCCAGTTATTATGCCGGGGATTTCTTCAAAGGACTACGCTCTTATACCCTGATATAAACGCCGGTATCTGTCTTTGAACACACCGAGTTGATCCGGCGCCAGGTCAAATCCCGGCACCCTCTATTCGAGGCCGGCTATTTGCTTAGCTTCAGGGAAAAGTGTCAGGGCT
>JAJYJD010000304.1 GCA_021789755.1 Bacteroidota bacterium | reverse complement strand
CCGGGGATGGGTGGAGGATTGGGGAATATGGTTTAATGCGGTTTTGTTCGCGATAAACGCAGTCTGTTTCGAAAACATAATTGAGGTCACTTACAGGGGGTGGCATTATTTATGAATCACTTCAAGATCATTCTTCTAATCCTCTCGTTATCAGCATTGGACAACACTGTCTTGGTGGCGCAGGGTATATACGTCGACCAGGCAGGTTACCTTCCGGACCAGCAGAAGCTCGTTTATTTTTCCCCGCCTGCCGACAGTTTTTATGTCGTCGATTATGCTAACGGGAGAATCGTTTTCAAAGGTAAACCCGTTTTGCTCTCTTCGAAGGATCCTTCTACCGGGCTGACCACTTATGTCGGAGATTTTTCATCCCTAACGGGAGAAGGTATATACAGAGTAGCCACGTTGAACTCCGACACTTCATGCGCGTTCGAAGTGTCTCTTGCAGCTTTCCGGGATGTGTACGAAAAATCTTTGAAGAGCTATTACTTCCAGAGATGCGGTAATGCGTTGTCACCGCAATACGCGGGAGTCTATGCTCGGAGTGCATGTCACCTGGATGACGGAGTATTTCACTCCTCGACTGGAAAGACAGGTCCCAGAGATGTCACGGGAGGCTGGCATGACGCCGGAGATTACGGGAAATATGTGGTCAACGCAGGAATAAGCGTGGGTACTCTTCTGATGGCTTATGAACAATTCCCTTCAAAGTTCAAGTCCGACAATCTTGACATTCCCGAAAGCGGGAATTCCGTGCCCGACATATTGGACGAAGTAAGATATGAACTTAACTGGCTCCTTGAGATGCAGGATACCGCCGACGGCGGAGTGTATTTCAAAGTTACGACCGAACAGTTTGATGCTTTTGAGATGCCGAGCCAGGATAAAGCGACGAGGTACATTTATCAGAAATCGACTACCGCCGCGGGAGACTTCGCCGCGGTTATGTCGATGGCTGCCCGCATCTACTCTCCGTTCGATAGTGCATTCGGTGCAAGATGCCTTTCAGCCGCGGAGAAAGCGTGGCAGTACCTGTTGGCCGATCCTGGTATTGTCCCGCCCGGCGGGTTCACGAATCCCCCCGGCACAGCAACGGGAGTGTACGGCGACGGCAACGACTCCGATGAGCGGCTGTGGGCTGCGACAGAATTGTACATTACTACCGGTGCCGATTCGCTTAACGCTTATTTCAAGAACCACTATGCCGAAGACGGTGTGATCACATACGCAATGGGATGGTCTAATGTGCGGGCGCTTGCTCAGCTGGAATATCTTGTCACGCAGCACCAGGGGACAGACGCTACAATCAAGTCGGCGATCCTTGATGCTTTGGAAAACCATTGCGCATATCTTGCCAGCCTCTCGTCTGCGGACGGTTTCAACGTCACTTTGACACCCGGTGAGTATTACTGGGGATGCAACGGCACCGTTCTGAACAATGCCTTGCTCCTTATCTTCGCCTACAAGCTCTCCGGTAACAGGAACTTCTACGATGTCGCCCTGAAACAACTCAACTATGTGCTCGGTTGTAATATGCACGACATGACTTTTGTCACGGGAGTCGGCACGAGATCGCCGATGCACATACACCACAGGCCTTCTGGCTCAGACGGGATCGCTGCCCCGATTCCCGGCCTGATGTCCGGCGGCCCCGACAGAAACCTGGAAGACAATGTACTTCAGTCACATTTCACGAGCCTGACGCCGCCTGCCGAATGCTACATTGATGATCAGGGAAGCTACGCCTCAAATGAAATCTGTCTGAACTGGAATGCGCCGCTGGTCTTTGTCGCGGGCTATTTCAACGAATCGCCGGAAACCGCGGTGGGAAGAACGCCGCCGGAGATCCCGGAATTTCTCGGCATGAAGCAGAATTTTCCAAATCCGTTCAACCCGACAACAGCGATAAGTTACAAGCTGTCAGCACTAAGTCGAGTTACATTGAAGGTTTACGATGTCGTTGGCAGGGAGGTCGCTGTGCTGGCCGACGCTACTCAGCCTCCGGGCGAGCATGACGTGAGTTTCGACGGCTCGGGTTTATCGAGCGGCGTCTATTTCTATAGAATTGAGGTCAAAAATATGTCGGGTGAAAATCAACACCTGACGGGAAAAATGATTCTCGTAAAGTGAGCGTTCAGTGTTCTAATGGGATGAGGGATGATGACATCCTCCTATTCCTGTCATTCGTTTGACTGTTTCATTCTATTTATGATTGGGAGATCTCTTCCCTGTTTTATTAGATTAATGTTGGTTTGTCCATATTGAACCGTGTCACCGACGCTGGAGCACCTTCACATTTACATTGAGACGGCCCACTTTTCAACGCGCGCTCGCCTGGAGACGGCCGGAGCATATCCCGGATCTCATTTGCTGAAGTCCAAATATTCGCGAATCATAAATCAAGAAGGGGAGTAGGGAAATCATGAAGAATCTGGTCGACTACCTTCTGCCGATCGGTTTGTCTGTTCTTACGTTTACAGCCTTCGGCGCCATCCTTACCGGAGGGCAGGATGAGACTCCGGCATATAAGAATCCAAATCTTTCGGTGGAACAGCGGGTCGAGGACCTTCTGAGGAGAATGACGCTTGAGGAAAAGATTGAAATGCTCGGAGGCACGGGTTTCACGACCCAGCCGATCGCGAGGCTCGGTATTCCGGCACTGAAAATGGATGACGGCCCGCTCGGGGTAAGATGGGGCAGGGCTACCGCTTTCCCTGCCGGGACGTGCATGGCTGCGAGCTGGGATGCTTCCATGATTTACAAGGTCGGACAAGCGATTGCGCAGGAGGTGAAAGGAAAAGGAAGGGATGAAATCCTCGGCCCGTGTGTCAACATCGCGCGGCTCCCGATGGGCGGCAGAACATTTGAAGGTTATGGCGAAGATCCTTACCTGGTCTCCAGGATGGCGGTGAGTTACATAGAAGGCGTGCAGAGCGAAGGAGTTGCTGCGACAGTGAAGCACTACGCCGCGAACAACCAGGAATACGAGAGAATGTTCGTCGACGAAAAGATAAGCGAGCGCGCGCTGAACGAGATCTATTTGCCGGCATTCAAAGCGTCCGTTGAAGAAGCTCATGTCCTTGCCGTGATGGCGGCATACAATAAGGTGAACGGCTACTACTGCACAGAGAACGACTATCTGCTCAAGAAAAAATTGAAGGATGACTGGGGATTTACGGGTTTGGTTATGTCCGACTGGGGAGCAGTACACAGCTCGATCCCGGTTGTGAATAGCGGTACGGACCTTGAGATGCCTAAGGGACAATTTCTGAACCAGAACACGCTGCTGCCGGCGGTCAAGTCGGGCGAAGTGAAGGAGAGCACGATAGATGATAAGGTCCGCAGGATACTCAGAGTAATTTTCAAGCTGGGACTTTTCGATCATACGCGAACTGCCGATTCATCGCTCTTAAATACGCCCGAGCACCAGCGGACAGCCTACCGCGCTGCGATCGAAGGCATCGTCCTGCTGAAAAACGACGGGAACATCCTTCCTCTGGATCTGTCGAAATTGAAATCAATCGCGGTCATCGGGCCGAATGCAGCCGTCGCCCGGACGACAGGCGGCGGAAGTGCCATGGTAGATCCGATTTATTCGGTCAGCCCGCTGGCTGCGCTCGGGAAAAGGCTCGACGGGAAAGTGAAGATAATTTACGCGCAGGGGGTCGAACTTGCCGGCGACGCCCCACCTATCGACAGTGCGTACTTCTATCAGTCTGACAAAGATGTGCACGGACTCCTTGCGGAATTTTTTGACAACACTGGTTTCCAAGGAAAACCGAAGATTACAAGGATCGATAGACAAGTCGATTTTGACTTTCACGGCGCGCCGCCTGCGCCCGGGATACCCGGCCAGAATTTCTCGGCCGTCTGGACCGGAAGGCTGAAGGCACCCGGAACCGGTAAATACGTTTTCGATCTTGCGAGCGATGACGGTTCGAGATTGTTTGTTGACGGGAAGATGGTCATCGATAATTGGGGCCAGCACTCCATCCAGTCCCGCACTTATTCTATAGATCTGGAAAAGGGCAGGTACTACAACATCAAGATAGAATATTTCCAGGCAGGTGGAAGTTCGGGAGTGATGC
>JAJYJD010000031.1:10514-20266 GCA_021789755.1 Bacteroidota bacterium | reverse complement strand
GCAGTTTCAAGCTTCTGCCGATCGTTATGGGTGATCAAAACCGGAGATACTGTCGGACGTTGGGCAGTGTCATCGCGGACGTGACAATGGGGAAGAGCACACTCATTGTTGCAAGCTCGGATCTTTCGCACTACTACGATTACGATACTGCCAACAAAATCGACAACGTTTGTATCTCTGACATATCGGGGCTCGATCCCGACAGGTTCATGGACGACCTTGAGAACCGGCGGTGCGAGGCATGCGGTGGAGGTCCAATTGCGTCTCTTCTTTATGCGGCCAGGAAGTCCGGAGTCGCCAATTCCGACGTGCTTTATCACTGCAATTCCGGCGATACCACCGGGGATAAGTCCGGCGTTGTAGGTTACTTATCGGCAATTATCTCGTGACAAAAAGCGGAGCCAGTTTCTCCATCGTCGGGGCGGGAAGGGTGGGCTCAAGTCTGGGCAATGCACTCGTTGACGCGGGGTGGCGATGCGACTTCGTTGTAGGAGAAAAGATCGATGCCTCTGGTTTGCGGAAAATTAGACGGCATCTCGCAGGCGCTCGTGTCCTAACCTCCCCTTCATCTCTCCTTGACAAATCGAATATCATTTTCGTATCTGTGACGGATGATCAAATAGAGAGGGTAGCAGATGAGTTGGCTGGCACAGACGGGATAAACTGGTCCGGTAAAGTTGTGTTCCATGCCAGCGGGATAGTGGAAGTTGATAAGCTTGCAAAACTCAGAAATGCCGGAGCATGCATCGGGGCTTTGCACCCACTCGCGCCATTCTCAAGCCGATTCGAGCCCCACTCAAGCCGGGGCATTTACTATGATTTCTTCGGTGACCGCACCGCTCTCATTGTCGCACGAAGGATTACAAAGACGCTATCATCGAAGCTCTTGGTCCTGGGGTCGGAGCGCGAACGCGAACTCCTTCACGTTGCCGGAGTAATCGTCTCTAATTTCACAGTTGTCGGAAATATAGCTGCGGGCATGCTGGTTTCGGGTTTTGTCGATAAGAAAGATGCCAAACCGATGCTCCACGGTTTATTAGCTTCGACGGTTGATAATTTGTCGGCGGATGGAACCTCCGGGTCCCTGACCGGTCCTCTGGCGCGGGGAGATTTGGCTGTCGTCAAAAAACATCTGGAGTCGCTTGAAAATCACGGCCTGTTGTTGCAGTTTTACAGGGTTGCATCGTTGCTCGGGATTGAAGCCCTGTTGAAGGATGAAAAGAGCCCGGAGAGGAAATCGAAACTCCTTGAAATCAGAAAACTGCTGGAGGCTTGATGAAATTTAAGGCGCTTATCGCCAGTGGCGGACGCGGCACACGCCTGAGACCTATAACCCACACTCAAAACAAACACCTTATCCCTATTGCGAACAAGCCCATACTTCATTACGCTATTGAAGCCGCGGTCTCTGCCGGCGTGAAGGAAATCGGCATCGTCACGAACGCCGATAGCGACGAGGTCCAGAGAGCGATAGGCGATGGCTCCAGATGGGGAGTGAGGATTACCTATATTCCTCAGGACGCTCCCAGAGGACTGGCGCATGTCGTCAGGATCGCTGAGCCGTTCATCGGCAAGGACAGCTTCATATTTTATCTCGGCGACAACATGGTTGTCGGAGGAGTGAAGAGGTACCTGGACGAATTTGAGAAGAGCGGAGCCAATTGCCACCTGACACTCGCGAAGGTGAAAGATCCTGAGCGATTCGGAGTCCCGGAGATCAGGAAAGGGATGATCGTCAAAGTCGAGGAAAAACCGAAAAAGCCAAAAAGCAATTTTGCGGTCGCGGGTATTTATATCTACGACAGCACCATCTTCGAAGCCGTGAAGAAGATCAGACCCAGCGCACGCGGTGAGTTCGAAATTTCCGATGCCCATCAATATCTTATCGATCATGGACGTAAGATCGGGTTTTCGGAGATCACCGGCTGGTGGAAGGACACCGGGAAGCCGCTCGATCTCCTTGAAGCGAACAGATTGATACTTGAAAATGCGGACCCCAACGTCGAAGACGGAGTCGACGTCGATCCCCGCAGCGACGTCGCAGGAAGAGTTGTTTTGCAGAAAAGCTGCAGAATTGTAAACAGCAAGATCAGGGGGCCGGTAATAGTCGGTGAAGGGGCGGTAATAGAAAATAGTTACATCGGACCTTTCACCTCGGTCGGCGCAGGTACGCAGATAGTAAACAGTGAAGTTGAATACAGCATCGTGCTGAAAGGGTGCAAAATTTTGGATGCGGGCATCCGGATCGAAGGTAGTCTTCTTGGCAATGACGTAGAGATCGTCCGTACGGACGGTAAGCCGAGAGTTCAGCGCTTCATAATCGGTGACCAGAGCCGCGTCGAGGTGGCTTAAGGAAAGGAGAGAACATCAATGGAATTCAAGACCATCATCTACCAGAAGGCGGGCCATGCGGCAGTTGTAACGGTCAATCGTCCGAACAAGCTGAATGCGCTTGACGCCGATGTAATACAGGAGTTGGATTCCGCTCTCGATTTGGCAGAGCCCGATAAGGACGTTGCCGCGGTCATAATCACGGGCGCCGGCGACAAGGCTTTCGTTGCAGGTGCCGACATAGCCAGGATCAGGGATCTCACGGTAATTACCGCCAAGGATTTCTCCGAGAGAGGACAGGCGCTCTTCAACAGGATAGAGAAGTTTAAGAAGCCGGTGATTGCCGCCGTCAACGGTTACGCACTCGGAGGCGGAGCAGAGCTTGCCTGGGCATGCCACATCCGAATTTCATCCAGGGGAGCAATTTTCGGCCAGCCGGAAGTGAACCTTGGTATAATTCCTGGATACGGTGGTACTCAGAGACTTGCGAGACTCGCGGGACGTGGGATTGCCGCCGAACTCATAATTACCGGTGAGCAGATCGACGCGACCAGGGCCTACGAATTGGGCCTTGTCAACAGGGTGGTTGAGCAGGCGGAGTTGATCCCCACGGCTCAGAAAATGGCAGAATCCATCGCCCAGAGGGGTCCCATTGCCGTCCGCCTTGCGTTGCAGGCGATAGATGCGTCTGTCCAGCTTCCCCAGGACGAAGGGATGAAAATAGAGGCTCAACTCTTTGCGCTTTCATGCGGAACCGCAGACCAGAAGGAAGGTGTCGCCGCGTTCCTCGAAAAGCGCAAGCCGGTCTGGAAAGGGGCCTGATTTTTTCCCGGGCAACTACACTCTTTCATAACCCTGTGCATTTTCATAAATTGTGTGTACGATGATGAATAGCGCCGGGAAGAGAGTGGTTGTTGCTATGAGCGGAGGTGTGGACTCATCCGTCGCAGCAGTACTGATGGTTGAGCAGGGTTACGATGTCATCGGGGTAACAATGAAGACTTATGATTACGAAGACGTCGGGGGAAATGATAACCGCGACTCGAGTTGCTGTTCAATTGACGGAATCAATATGGCACGCAGCGTCGCAGGCAAATTCGGCTTTCCGCATTATGTGTTCGACTTCAGCGAGAGGTTCAGGAAAGAAGTAATCGATGAGTTCGTCGGGGAATACATCGCTGGCCGCACTCCCAACCCGTGTGTCATATGCAACAGGAAAATAAAGTGGGAATATCTTCTGGAGAAGGCCGACGGCCTTGGTGCGGACTTCATTTGCACTGGACATTATGCCGGAGTGAGGTTCGACCGGGATCTCGGTCGTTATGTGCTCTCTCGCGGCAAGGATGCGGGCAAAGATCAGTCATATGCCCTTTACGGTTTGACGCAGGCGAGTCTGAGCAGAACGATCTTTCCGCTCACTGAAATATCGAAGCCGGAAGTCCGCGAACTCGCTCTGAAGTACGGCGTGGCGAGCGCGATGAAACCGGAAAGCTATGAAATATGCTTCGTCGCCGACAACAATTACGGGCGTTTCCTCCGCGACTCCGTGCCCGGCCTGGGAGACGAGATTGACGGGGGGAGCATCTTATTTGACGGCAAAGAAATCGGAAAGCATCGCGGCTACGCTTTCTACACAATTGGCCAGAGGAAAGGACTCGGCGTGAGCAACGAGAAACCGCTATACGTCAAGAAGATTGACGTGGCTCACAACATCGTGGAAGTAGATGTCGAGGAGAAGCTATATTTCAGAACACTCATGGCAGAACGTTTAAATATGGTGAAATACCCGCGCGTTCCTCAGGGAAAGAAGTTTAGAGCAAAGATCAGGTACAAAGACGGCGGGGCAGATTGTATTGTCAGACAGACTTCAGAGGACAGCATGGAGGTCGAGTTCACCTCTCCCCGGAGGGCGATTACGCCCGGACAGAGCGTCGTGATTTACGAAAATGACGACGTGGTTGCCGGCGGTATAATTTCCAAAATATTGGATTGATATGGCCAGATATCTGGTATTGATTGCCGACGACGACGATTCTCAAAGGAACGCTCAGAAACTCGTATTCGCCGAAGTAGCTAAGGCGTTGGGTGCCGAGCTGAAGATCGATGAATCGACCGACAGCCTCGAGACCAGGAAATGTCTTGAGGCGAAGGGATACGATCTTATCATAATGGATAATGAGTTCAAGGACGATTCAGCCCCCGGACATCTGCCGGGGATTGCTCTTCTGCAGTTGATGCGAAAAGGCGGACCAAACGTCAACACTCCTGCGGTGTTCTGCACCGGTGATCCGTACGACACACTGAAGCCTATGGCGGAGAAATACAACTCGGTCTATTATCCCAAGGCAAAGGCTGATGCGGATGATATGACCCGTTTGTACACGCAGCTCCTGAAGCGGCCGCATTAGGCACCCACCTCAATAATTCCCGAAGTCTTCTTTCTCGTTGCCGATTCAAGATTGGGGACGAACGGGGTTTGCCGATTATCAGGTGGGATGAACGAAGCGGATCAGACTCTGCGGGGTTTTTCTATGACTACTACGACGTGCTGGGCTTTGCGAACAATGGCTATCAGCGGCAAGTCGAACAAACGCCACAGCAGCAAAGGGAGATTCCGGAACACTCTGGGCGCGCGGGCCACCGCCAGGATTTTGCTTCCGAATATGTACGATCTTTTTCGCGCCGCAACCGGGAAATAGGACAGTAGAATATTCTCGTCGAAACTGTGGAGATGTGCGTTCCATGGGGTCGGCTGATTGCAGTGTATACAGAGCGTGTACCTTATTTTCTCCTTGTACGGTGTTGATACCACGGCCCGCCCGCCGGGTTTGAGCACCCGCCATATCTCTCCGGCGGCAGATGCGGGATCATTCAGGTGTTCGACGATCTCAGATGCAATTACCAGGTCGACCGATTCATCTCTGAAAGGCAATATGTGTGCATCTGCCATCACCGACCCTGTACTTTCCGCCTTCAGCGCCGCAAGGTTCTTCGGGGAGAGGTCCACAAAAAAAATATTGTCGTGGGGAACCGACGCCGCCCAGCCGCTTCCGCTTCCGATGTCCAGAACGGTGCGTGCTTTGCCCGCCAATGCGAGTATGAATCTCCTCAGGAGTCTTTCGTAGGCTTGTCCCGCCGGGTTTTCATTTGTGAAATAGTCGAAGTGTTCCGCGTCGGCGCGGTAGTGACCGATGTAATCGGAGCAGCGGTTCACTTCGGCGAATCCGCCGCTTGCGCGGCAAAAACTTCGTAAGCTTCACGGTCGAAGAGCACAAAGGTGATGCGCTTCAGTGTTTTCGATCCGGCCAGGAATTTCCGAACCGCTCCCGTCATTATCTGTGCGGCTTCGGAAACCGGAAATCCACCGACACCTGTTCCGAGAGCTGGGAGGGCTAATGATCGGATCCCGTTCGATTCGGCAATCCGGAGGGATGAGCGCGTCGCATCAAGTATCTTATCCGCGTCCGTTGCGAGATCTTGTCCCATCACTGCCGCGTGAACGACATGCTTCGCTTTGAGCGTTCCGCCGCCTGTAATTACAGCCTCCCCGACAGGTTTCGGTCCAAGTTTCATGGCTTCCTGTTCGATCACCTGTCCGCCCCTTCGCTTGATGGCGCCGGCTACCCCGCCTCCCATCCAGAAGTGGTTGTTTGCGGCATTCACGATCCCATCGCCGTCGTAATCCGTGATATCACCCTGTATTACCTCTATCGTCTTATCCCCGAGCCTTACAACCATCTCACTTCTTCTGCTTCAAAGGAAGCGTAACGGTCATTGTGGTTCCCCTGCCCAATTGCGTTTCGATATCTATTTGTCCCTTGTGATCGTCGATGATCTTCTTGACGATGGCCATGCCGAGCCCGGTACCGTGTTTCTTGCCGAACGTCACGAATGGTTCGAAAATTTTTCTTCGTATCTCATCGGGTATACCGCTTCCGGTATCCTGAAGCTCGATTACGAGATTGTCCCGGTCGGCACGTGCCCGCACCCAGAACTTGCCTCCGTTGGGCATTGCGTCACCGGCATTGCCCGCGATGTTAAGGATTACCCTCGTCATCTTTTCCGCGTCGATCTCGACCTCGCCGGGGTAATCGTTCTTCACCGAGAGCTCAACGTTCTTCTTTTCGAGATCCTTCTCCAGAAAAAGTATGACTCCGGAAAGGAATTCGTCGAATTTCACCGGCTGCAAGTTCAGCTGGGTTACACCTCGGGAAAAATCCAGAACTTCCTGCGCCATGTTCACAAGTCGGTCTATCTGTTTGATTATCTGATCGACGAGATCTGCGGCCTCCTCATTGCCGGCCTTCTTTTTCAAAACCTGGGCGTAGATTCTGATAGTGGACATAGGGTTCTTGATATCGTGCACGATCGTGCCTGCCATCCTGCCGACCGCTGAAAGTCGCTCGCTCTGCACCATTTGTAGTGCAATCCTTGAGTTCTCTATCGCAATAGCGGCGTTGACGGAGAACGCCTTGAGGAAACTTTCGTCTTCTGAGTCGAAATCGAACGTGCCGTGCTTCTTGTTGATGAGCTGGAAAACGCCGATTATTTTATTCTCTCTGTTGCGCATCGGCATACAGAGGATATTCTTCGTCTTGAATCCGGACCTCTTGTCGAACTCCGGATTGAATCTCTTGTCTCTGTAAACATCCGTGATATTTACGGTCTCTCCGGTTTTTGCCACGTAGCCCGATATCCCTTTGCCTAACGGCTGTCGTATTTCACTTATCTCTTTACCGGCTATTATTCGCGACCAGATCTCATTGGTGTTCTCATCCACAAGATAAATAGTCCCGCGCTCCGCAAACGTTATTCTAATCGCCTCCTGGAGTATGAGTTGCAGGAGCCTGTCGAGCTCCAGTGTGCTATTGACGGTCTGCGTTGCCTCAACAATTGCATTCAGCCGTGCGATTTCTTTCTGGCTGAACATGCGCTGGATTTCTATCTGGTTCTTCAGCGCGTCGTTCGAAGTGCGGAGTCTGTCGGAGAGCGCCTTTGCGATGTTCCAGGAGATCCTGGGGTACTTCTGAAGCATCGAGAGGATAAAAGTTCGCTCAAAAGAGATAACCGTCGACTTGCGGGTTGTCACCGCTGAAGCCGAGTTTCTCCTCCCGTTCATTGCGGCGAGCTCGCCGAAGAAATCGCCTTTCCGGAAAGTCTCGAGTGCCTCCCTTTTTTCGTCGATTTCTTTCCGAATCTCTACTTCGCCGGACTTGAGTATGTACAGCCGATTGCCCTTCTGACCTTCAAGCAGGAGGGCAGTGCCGGCCGGCACAACCTCTTCTTTCGCATTCTTGAGGAGATTGGAAACTTCAGATGGCTTCAGTCCTTCAAATAACGAATACATTTTTCCTTTCATGATTCGCAAGAAAAGTTAATTTAAGCGGCATAGATACGCAACAAACTAGATCAACGTCCCGCTGAAAACCGGATTCCATGCCGGCCGGGAATCCCCCGCGGGAAGCCGGACGCGCCTTGACTTTAAGTCGGATGCACTGCTATTTTGTTCAGTAAATCCAGTGTATAGAAAGACTTACTCATCCTTCGCGGTTATTCTCGTCATGTCTGCAGTGTTTGCCGGCTGCTTTGTATGGAACTATGTCAAAGAAGGATACGACAACTTCTCGGCGTACTTCAATACTTATTACAATGCGAGCACGTCTTACGAGAACGGGTTAAAAGACGTGGCGCTTACCAAACAGGCGTACGAGGTCGACCTGATATCCGGAACCCATCCGGCGCCGTTCGTGATAAGTCCCGCAGCGAGACAGGATTTTGATATTGCCATCGCTAAGGCCTCAAAGGTCCTGCAACTCCACCCGCATTCGGAATTTACGGAGGATTGTCTGTTTCTCATCGGAATAAGTTACTACTATGAAGGAGACAATCTCAGGGGAGAGAGAAAATTCCTGGAAATAGAATCGACGTTTCCGGAGACGAAGAGACTTGCAGAAGCGGAAATGTACTATGGTGCATTTCAACTCAACGGTACCAACGTCGAGACCGGGCGCGGCCGGCTCCTGAACGCGATCCAGATTGCGAAGACGGACGAAAACGACAGGATTGTAGCGAAGTCATGTGATATTCTTTCCGATTACTATCTCAAGAACGGCGACACTCTGAGTGCGGCTGCGTACCTTGACACGGCATCCGCATTTTCAAGCGGGGACAGGGCGGCAATTTACGCATGCCGTGCGGGAAACCTCTTGTCAAATGTCCGCGATTACCAGGGCTCCTTGAAAGAGTATATGAGGGCAAAGGACCAGGCGCGAGACATCAAAATAAAGTTCTACTCCGTTTACTTTCTCGCAAGGGCTCAAAGGTTACTCGGGAAATATTATTCTGCGCTTCAGGGACTGAACGATGTCCGAACCGATGACAAGTACTTCGACTTTTTCCCGCTCATTGATTATCAGAATGCAGCCGTTTTCTATGATTCCGGTGCAGTGTCAAAAGCGGTCGCCGCCTTTCAGAAAATTGACACGGCAAACGCGAGTTCGGAAGCCGCCACGAGGAGCGCGTACCGACTTGCGAACATTTACCTGTATCTGGTCGGCGACTTTCAGGCTGCTCTGAAGTATTACCAGAGAGTCTTGAGCCACCCCAAAGTATATTCTGTCAGTGATCGGGCGCAGATCATGGCGACAACACTTCAGGATTATTTCGTCGACAGTTATAAGGTCCTTCTCGGCGACAGTCTGTATAAGAATGCCGTTGCCGCCGT
Organism: Bacteroidota bacterium; assembly: GCA_021789755.1. Classification (GTDB taxonomy): domain Bacteria; phylum Bacteroidota; class Ignavibacteria; order Kryptoniales; family JAKASW01; genus JAKASW01. The sequence goes on along the minus strand of JAJYJD010000031.1, from coordinate 11,211 downwards.
CGAGCGACGTGATACAACGGTGAAGTATACGCCCGCTATGCTCGACACCCTTTATGAGCACGCCGCTTCGGCGCACCAGGCCCTGGCTGGGCTGTACATGTTCAGGCTCCACTTGGCGGACTCGGCAATTAGCGCATATAAGACCGTCGTCAGGGATTTCCCCAAATCAAAAGAATATCCGTCGGTCCTCTACACGCTGGGTGAATACTATTATTCCATGGGGGATACAGCCGAAGGTAAGAAGTATCTGGAAGAGCTGGTGACCCAATATGCGGGATCGACTTATGCCGTTTCCGCTTCGTCCTTGCTCGGGATACCGCCGCCCGTTTATGTCGATTCCTCTCAGGCTGAATACTCGGAAGCGACAACACTGACGGAAAAGGGAGATTATGCCGCCGCCGTGGACACGCTTCAAGAGATTCTGAGGAGGACCAAATCCAGAGTCGCCCCGCAGGCGCTGTACACGATAGGCTGGCTTTATGAGAACAAACTCAGAATACTCGACTCGGCGTATGCATACTACAAAGAGCTTTCCATAAAATTCCCGATGAGTAAATACAGTTCAAATGTAATGCTTGCGGTAACAGGCTATGAGGCTGCCGCGCGAGACAGTGCATTAGCGCGGAAGCGTATAAGCGACTCGATTGCGGCTGCGCTCTCCATTAAGGAGAAGGTCGACTCAGCTGCTGCTGGACTT
>JAJYJD010000031.1:0-10503 GCA_021789755.1 Bacteroidota bacterium | reverse complement strand
CGGAGAAAAATCTCCTTGCCCCGGAACAGAAGGTCGGCATGCAGAAGCCACAGTCGAATCTGCCGCAAGACTCCTTGAATGCGGTGAAGGAACGTCGGAAAGAGATTCTCAAACGGGTGAAATGACAATTGCCGGGTAACTGTTTCCTCGAAAGCGCGATCATCGTCCAAACCCGGGAAGTGGCGGAGAGTACGTACATCACTGGATTAAAGTCCCGGTTGATCGCCCCTCTCGTGACTCCCGGACAATTCCTGATGGTTTCTTTTCCTGAGACCTCCGATCCTCTTTTGCCCAGGGCATTTTCAGTTTGTGATGCTACTGCAGACACTCTGTCGCTTTTCTACGTCGCTGTCGGGAGAGGAACCCGCAGGATATCCAAACTGAAGCCCGGGGAGTCGCTTGTTCTCAATGGTCCGCTGGGTAAAGGCTTTCCGGAAATGAGAAGTGCCCAGAAGATCTGGGCGGCGGTCGGAGGATCCGGCGCCGCGCTGATTCCGATTCTTGCGAGAGCCGCCTCGAAGACCTCGGCTGATATTCACTTCTACTACGGCGCTCGAACCGGCAAACAGCTCGTCGGCTTCGATGAAGCCGCTAATCTCGAGTACGCGACCGATGACGGCTCAAAGGGATTTCGCGGAAACGTGGTGCAATTACTCATCGAGAAAATGAAAAACGGAATGCCGGATCTCCTGTTCGGATGCGGCCCGACTCCGATGTTGATATCGATGCAGAAAGAGTTCGGGGCCCGCGTTCCCACGTACCTTTCGGTGGAGACACCGATGGCGTGCGGGATGGGTCTCTGCCAGGGATGCCCGGTGAGGAAGGCCGGCAAAAAGGATTACTACCTCGCCTGCAAAGACGGACCGGTGTTCAGGTCGAATGAAATCGAATTCGAGGCGGATCTATGACTCCTGATCTGAGAGTCCGCATAGGAGAACTGGAGTTGAAGAATCCGATTATGACGGCCTCCGGGACGTGCGGATATGGCGATGAGCTATCGGATTATTTCGATATCTCGATACTTGGTGCCGTGGTTTCAAAATCGCTGACATTGAAGCCGAAGATAGGGAATGAACCGCCGCGTGTGGCGGAGGTTGCGTGCGGCATGCTGAACTCAATCGGCCTTGCGAATATAGGAGTTCAGGCTTTCATAAACGAAAAGATGCCGAAACTTAACAAGCTCGGTGCCTTGATAATCGTCAATATTGCCGCCAAACGTGTCGAAGATTATGTTGCCCTGTCGGAAGCTCTTGCGGGGAACGCTTCGATACGCGGATTGGAACTCAACCTTTCGTGTCCCAACGTTAAAGAAGGCGGAATTGAGTTCGGCACGGATGTCAGGACTCTTTCAACGATAGTGAAACGTGTGAGGAAAGTTTTCCCGCGCGCACTGGTCGTTAAGCTCACGCCGAACGTGACTCGCATCAGCGAGTTTGCAAAGGCTGCCGAAGCCGAAGGGGCCGATGGCGTCACGGTCGCCAACACGTACGTCGGCATGGCGGTCGATGTATATAGCCGCGAACCGAGGATACACACCGTGACCGGCGGCTTGTCCGGACCGGCGATCAAGCCTCTGACGATGGCGAAAGTATTCGAAGTCTCGAAAGCGGTGCGGATTCCGATCATTGCGAGCGGAGGAATTTTCGTTTGGCAGGATGTTGTAGAGTATATGATTGCGGGTGCGACAGCCGTCGAGATCGGAACGGCTCTCTTCACGAAGCCCGATGCCCCCGCAGGGTTTCTGAAATCGATGGGCGAGTATCTTTCTCATGAAAATGTAAGTGCAGTTTCGGAACTCATCGGTAGCCTCAGGGCAAAATTGGAAAATGTCCCCCATCTAAAACGCGGCTGAACAGGAAATCTATCCCAATCCGACCGAATAAAGAGCGTGTCTTGTATAACGCATTTCTTAAACGACCCTTCATTAGTCTGCGGAGCAGAACAATTGTCCGGCGAACTGCGATCTAATACGCCGCTTCAGGCCAGCACGGAGTTCCTTTACGGTCTCGAGAAATTCGGGATCAAGATGGATCTCGACAATATCAGGGCTCTGATGGAATTCTCAGGGAACCCTGAGAGGCGGCTGAAAGTTGTCCATGTCGCAGGGACCAACGGGAAGGGGAGCACGTGTGCGGCCGTTGCAAGCGTGCTTATGGCGCAGGGGAACAAGGTGGGTCTATACACGTCTCCTCACCTGGTCAGTTTCACGGAGAGGTTCAAAATAAACGGCCGTGAAATCTCCGGTGAGGAAATAGCGGCATTGACGGCGTACTTCCACGAAGAAATAGTGAGACTCCGAGCGACTTTCTTCGAAGCAACAACTGCGATCATGTTCAAATATTTTGCCGACAGCGGAGTCGACTTTGCCGTGATAGAAACCGGACTCGGCGGAAGGTTGGACGCGACCAACGTTGTCGATCCGTTGGTCTCTATCGTGACGGGAATCGGCCTGGACCATACGGATATACTCGGCGACACTCTCGAGAAGATAGCCTTCGAGAAAGCGGGCATAATGAAGCCGGGCCGCCCTGCCGTCGTCAACGTCAGCCCTGACTCGTTGAAGAGGGTGTTCTCTTCTGCTGCGCTTAAGACCGGCTCCGATGTGATATTCATAAACGAAGTCGTTAGCGCCCGTGACCGTGAAGTCGGGATCGATTCCTCTTTTTTTGATGCCACGATTTTCGGAGAAGAATTTGATTCCTTGAGGATCGATCTCGGTGGAAAGCACCAGATAAAGAATGCCCTGACCGCTCTCACCGCGCTGCAAGTGTTGAAAAGGGAAGGGATGCGGATTGAGAGGCAGGCGATGTACGACGGGCTGGCTAAGATCAGAATCAATACGGGTCACCGGGGAAGGCTCGAGGTCCTGTCGCGTAAGCCCTTGATAATCCTTGATGTTGCGCACAATCCCGAGGGAGTGAAGGCGTTGGTCGATGGCTTGGCCCCTTTGGCCGACATAAAGGGAGGAACCTTACTCTTTGCCGTGATGAGGGACAAGGACGCTGTTTCGATGCTTGATTACTTGCGGCAAAGGTTCTCGCGTATTATCTTGACGCAACTCCAAACCGGTCGTTCCCTGGGGGTTGCGGAGTTGAAGAAGTTGAGTAACGGTATTAAATTAGAAGCGCAAGTTTTTGAGAATTCCACAGAAGCGTTCAGAGCTGCAATTAACCTAACCGACAATGATAGTTTTCTCTTGATTACGGGATCACACTACTTAGCTGGTGAGGTATTGCCGGTGGTGGATAAATCGGTAATAAATTTTGAGAGCCTGTAATTATTTAACCCGTTCTTTTTGAATCCCAACCTAATAGGGTCCCTCAGTTGAGCCTGATGAAGGGTAAATAGATCACACACAGATTTTTTTCAGGGTGTTCCGGCACCGGAGTCAGGAATTTGTTTAACATTTCACAAGTAATAAAATCTCTTAGGAGGTAGTTTTTGATGACTGTAGATCTTGCGGAGCTGCAGGGGATGAAGGTAGCAGACTTGCATAAGTTGGCCAGAGATCTTGAGATTCCCGGCTATAGCGGACTCAGGAAAGAGGAAGTGATATTTAAAATCATGGAGAAGCAGAGCACCACGGTGAAGGAGACACCTCCCGCCGAGGCTGCCGCTCAGCCGCAACCGGAATCACCCGGCATTTCAGTCAGCGCGGGAGTCCTTGACGTACACAGCGACGGTTACGGCTTTCTCCGCTCACCAAAGTACAATTATCTCTCTTCGCCCGATGATATTTACGTCTCACCGTCGCAGATAAAAAAATTCGGCCTCATGACGGGCGATACGGTAAGCGGACAGATCCGCCCGCCGAAGGAGGGGGAGAAATTCTTCGCCCTTCTCAGGGTCGAACGCGTTAACTTCCGCGACCCCGAGTTCACACGCGAACGGGTCATGTTCGACAACCTCACTCCTCTCTATCCGAATCAGAAGCTTCACCTCGAGTCTGTACCGGGCGAATATTCGATGAGGATTATCGATCTCCTTGCGCCTATCGGTATGGGACAACGCGGCATGATTGTATCACCGCCTAAAGCCGGAAAGACTATCCTGCTGCAGAAGATCGCCAACAGCATAACCCGCAACCATCCTGAGGTGCGGCTGATAGTTCTTCTGATCGATGAGCGGCCGGAAGAAGTCACCGATATGGAGCGCTCGGTCAATGCCGAAGTCGTCAGTTCGACTTTCGACGAGGAGCCGCAGCGTCATACGCAGGTAGCTGAGATGGTACTGGAGAAGGCGAAGCGGCTCGTCGAAGCTAAGAACGACGTTGTCATTCTGCTCGACAGCATAACTCGCCTCGCGAGAGCCTACAACGCCACTGTTCCACACAGCGGCAAGATCCTCTCCGGCGGTATCGATTCAAACGCTCTTATCAAACCCAAACGGTTCTTCGGAGCCGCCAGAAACATCGAAGAGGGCGGTAGCCTCACGATCATCGCCACAGCGTTGATCGAAACCGGAAGCAGAATGGACGAAGTCATTTTCGAAGAATTCAAGGGGACCGGCAACATGGAAGTCGTGCTTACGCGCGAACTTGCCGACAAGAGAATATTCCCTGCAATAGATGTCAATCGGAGCGGCACAAGACATGAAGAGCTCCTTCTGTCGCCGGATGAACTCAACAGAATCTGGGTGTTGCGCAAGATATTGAGCGACTACTCACCGGTGGATGCGATGGACTTTTTGCTGGACAAGATGCGTGGGACTAAGAGCAATAAGGAATTTCTCAAGGCAATGAACAGCTAAAAAAGGAGGTCCATATGAGACAGGTAGTCATCACGAGTGCCTGTCGCACTCCGATCGGCTCATTCCAGGGGGCTTTAAGCGGTATCACCGCACCGAGATTGGGTTCGCTCGCTATCAGGGAGGCAATCAAACGGAGCGGGATAACTCCCGATCAAGTCGGAGAGGTTTTTATGGGATGCGTTCTGACCGCAGGCGTCGGTCAGGCTCCCGCCAGACAAGCAGCAATCTTTGCAGGCCTGCCTAACACCGTTCCCTGTACCACAATCAACAAAGTTTGCGGCTCCGGACTCAAATCCGTTATGCTGGGAGCTTTAAGCATCATGACTGGTGAAGCGGACATCGTCGTCGCCGGCGGGATGGAAAGCATGTCCAATGCACCTTACTTGCTCGAGAAGGCGCGGACGGGCTACAGGATGGGTGACGGGAAGATTGTCGACTCGATGGTCAAAGACGGCCTCTGGGATGTCTACAACGATTTTCATATGGGAAACGCGGCGGAGCTGTGCGCCCGCGAACGCCATATCACCCGCGAGGCCCAGGACGAGTTTGCTGCCTTGAGTTACAGGCGCGCAATCCAGGCGATGGACAAAGGTTACTTTAAAGACGAGATTGTCCCTGTCGAAGTCCAGGGCAAGGGAGGTGCAACTGCCTTGGTGGAAGAGGATGAAGAGCCGAGGAAAGTCAAGTTTGAAAAAATACCTCAGCTCAAGCCGGCTTTCCTGAAAGACGGGACCGTCACGGCGGCAAACGCGAGCAAGTTAAACGACGGAGCAGCCGCGCTCGTGCTGATGTCGGAAGATAAGGCAAAGGAGTTCGGGATCGAGCCGCTCGCCAGACTTGTCGCGCAGGCTTCTGTCGCCCAGGCTCCGGAGTGGTTCACCACGGCCCCCGCAAAGGTAATTCAGAAATTGTTTGACAAGACCAGGCTCGGGGCAAAAGATATCGACCTTTACGAGATCAACGAAGCCTTTTCCGTCGTCTCGCTTGCGGTGAATCAAATACTGAATCTCGACATCGAGAAGATAGATGTACACGGCGGAGCCGTTGCGCTTGGTCATCCTATCGGCGCCAGCGGCGCCAGAATTCTCACAACGCTCATCTACGCAATGCAGAGGCGGGGCGCCAGGCGCGGTATCGCCGCAATTTGTATCGGCGGAGGAGAGGCGGCGGGAGTAATAATAGAAAGGTGAAAATGGAAATTACTAACGTAGCGGTAATCGGGGCAGGAACCATGGGTAACGGTATCGCCCATGTCCTGGCGCTTTCTAAGTTCAGGGTCGGGCTGATCGATGTTAGGCGCGACGCGGTCGAGAGAGGAATGGGCTACATACGTCATAACATGGACAGGCAGGTAAACAAGGGCGTTCTTAGCGAGGACCAGAAGAATGAGGCACTTGGGAGGATCTCACAATCCACCTCGCTGGAAGGCGGCGTCAGGGATGCCGATTTCGTCATCGAGGCGGCAACGGAAAACGTCAAGGTGAAAAAAGACGTCTTCCATACCCTCGCCGATATCTGCAAACCGGAGACGATACTTGCAAGCAACACATCTTCAATATCGATAACCGACCTTGCATCCGCGACTTCAAAACCGGACAAAGTCATCGGGATGCACTTTTTCAATCCCGTTCCCGTAATGAAACTCATAGAGATCGTACGAGGACTCGCTACGTCGAACGAGACATATGAGTCGGTACGTAACCTTGCGTACAAGCTCGATAAGGTGCCGGTCGAGGTGCAGGATTATCCGGGTTTTGTGTCCAACAGGATTCTGATGCCGATGATCAATGAAGCGATTTTCTGCGTGATGGAAAACGTTGCCACGTCCGAAGCGGTGGATACGGTGATGAAGCTGGGGATGAACCACCCGATGGGTCCGCTGGCGCTGGCCGATCTCATAGGCCTGGACGTCTGTCTTGATATAATGAACGTCCTGTTCAACGGAACAGGCGATCCCAAGTACCGGCCCTGTCCGCTTCTCAAAAAGATGGTGGCTGCCGGTTATCTTGGCAGAAAAGCCGGAAGAGGATTCTACACATACGAACCGAGAAACGTGTAGCACCTCTTGCCGCTTTCACAGTCTCAAAACAGGAGAGTGAAATGGTAGACTTCGACTTTACGGAAGAACAATTGATGATCAAAGAGGCCGCGCGTGACTTCGCGGACAAAGAACTCGTGGTCGGGGCAGCCGAGCGCGATGAGAAGGAGCAGTTCCCGTTCGAGCAGGTTCGGAAGATGGCCGAGCTGGGTTTCATGGGAATGATGGTCCCGCCCGAACATGGAGGAGCGGGACTCGACACCGTGAGTTACGTCCTGGCACTTGAAGAGATAAGCAGGGGCGACGCCTCTGCGGGCGTTATAATGAGCGTGAATAACTCCCTGGTGTGCTGGGGACTCGAGAAATTTGCGACACCTGCACAGAAAGAGAAATATCTCAACGCGCTCGCATCCGGCAGACTGCTCGGTGCTTTTTGCCTCTCCGAACCTGAAGCCGGCAGCGACGCGGTCAATCAGCGGACAACTGCGACACGCGACGGCGATATCTTCATTTTAAACGGCACAAAGAATTTTATTACTAACGGCGCCAACGCCGATGTCCTCCTCGTTATGGCGACTACCGACAGGACAAAGGGAGCAAAGGGTGTCAGCGCGTTCATAGTCGAAAGTAAATTTCCGGGCGTATCCGTCTCGAAAAAGGAGCATAAACTCGGTATCCGAAGCTCCGACACCGCTCAGATTACGTTCGAGAATTGCAGAGTGCCGAAAGCCAACCTGATCAACGAGGAAGGATTTGGATTTAAGTTCGCCATGATGACTCTCGATGGCGGAAGAATAGGCATTGCAGCCCAGGCTATAGGGATAGCGCGGGCTTCCCTTGACGCATCGCTGAAATATGTCAAAGAGAGAAAGGCATTCGACAAGTTCCTCCATGAGTTCCAGGCCATTCAGTTCAAACTTGCCGATATGCACACAAACATCGAAGCTGCCCATCTCCTGGCACTCAACGCCGCGCTGAAGAAGGACAGGGGGGAGAGATTCACTAAAGAGGCGGCGATGGCAAAATTATTTGCTTCTAAGGTTGCCGTCGACTGCGCACTGGAAGCGATTCAGATACACGGTGGCTACGGCTATCTTAAGGATTTCCCCGTCGAAAGGTATCTGAGAGACGCAAAGATTACGGAGATATACGAAGGAACTTCCGAGATCCAACGCATGGTTATCGCAAGGGAAGTGCTCGACTTGAGATAGGCATTTTTGCACATCTCCTTCGGCCGCATATTCCCCGTCTCATTCTATTGTGTTTGTGTGTACCAATTCTGTCCCATTAAATGTGAGGGAAAAACTCGTCGTGAGAAGATATATGCTATCGGCTGCTGCGCTGTTCCTCCTGTTTTCCACGTGCAAATTGAGAGCTGATGTGGAAGTGACCCCGACACCTAAATACGTGAAGGAGGGAAAGGGGACTGTCTCATTCACAGATGTCTCGCTCGACTTTTCAGACCGGGCTGATGACAAAGCTGCCACCATGGAGCTGAAAGGCTTCTTCGGAAAAAATCTTCTCAGCGGCGACATTACGGACGAGAGCGGTATCACTATTCACGCGCGGATGATCTCAGACAACGGATTCATGGACTCCAACATTCCCGCCGTGATCGCAGACAGCGCTCTGACCTCCGACGAAGGTTACATACTGCTTGTCGAAAACAAAAGCATCGACATCCTCGCGAAAACCAGGACTGGCATCTTCTATGCCGTGGTCTCCCTTCTTCAGCTTGTGCAGGAAGGAAAGAAGGGGTATATCGCTCCGATCGTGGCTATCGCCGATTATCCGTCTCTTAAGATGCGCGGAATAAGCGACGATATCAGCCGGGGCCAGATCTCGAAGATGTCGAATTTCCAGAAGATCATCCGATTTCTTGCGATGCATAAGATGAATACATATATGCCGTATATCGAAAATCTCTTTGCTTTTAAATCCTATCCGGACTTCAGCGAAGGCAGAGACCCGTTGACGGCTGAGCAGGTGGCCGAGCTCGATGCTTACGGAAAACTTTATCACGTCCAGGTGATCCCTATTTTTGAGACACTCGGTCACTTGGAAGATGTACTGGAGAAACCGGAATTCTCCGGGTATGCGGAATTTCCCGGGGCGGCGTGCCTCGACATCTCAAGCGACTCTGCATTCGACTTCATGAAGAACCTCTTGACGGAGATTGCCCCGGCGTTCTCCAGCAAGTACTTCAACATGGCGGCCGACGAGAGCTTCGACGTAGGCCTCGGCGCAAGCAAAGCGCTTGTAGATTCGTTAGGTATCGCTGAAGCACACGCACAGTATTACCTGAAGCTCTATCGGGTACTCAAATCGCTGGGGAAGAAGGTGATGATGTACGGTGATATCCCTCTCAAGAACCCGCAGATTCTCGCGGAAATACCGAAGGATATCACGATAGTGGACTGGCATTACGGTGCTTTGTTCGATTATCCAAGCATCAAGATTTTCAGAGATGCCGGCTTCAATGTCCTGGCTTGTCCTGCAGTCTGGACATTCACCGGACCGTTTCCGAATTTCTACAATAGCTACGCGAATATTCAGGATTTCACACGTCAAGGTTATTATGCCGGAGCCGAGGGCGTCATCGTATCGACATGGAACGATAACGGCGCCGCCGAGTTGCGTGAGCTTAATTATCCTGGTTACGCCTGGGGCGCGGAATGCGCCTGGAATCCGACAGAAGCCTCGCCGGCTCATTTCGAGACTGTTTTCTTCCACCAGTATTTCCGTTCGGAATCCGCGCTTCCGAGAATTGCGTATGAGCTTCTCAGCTCGTTGAACAATCAGATTACGTGGTACGAGTTCTGGCGCGCGCCATTTCTCGATGTCCCCGCGGCAGATGCCCCACTCCGCGTCGAGAGCATAAAGGCAACCATGCCGGAAGTCATCGCTCTTTCCACTCAAGCGAGCAGGTTGGTACGGGCGAACAGGGACATCCTCGATATTTACATCCTCGTCGCCAGAATCAATGATTACTGGGCGGACAAAGTCTCCGGCGTCAGGCAGATGAGACGAATCGCTGCCGACAGTTCGATGACGCCGCAGGATAAAAACGACAAGATTGGCGACATCGAGAAGGATCTGCTCGGTCAACTCGCGAGAATAAAACGGGATTATGTGAGGATCTACTTGCGGACAAATCGCCGCCCCATGCTTCAGCTGATCGAGCAGCGGTTTGACGACCAGGAGGCAGAACTCAGGGCCGGTACGAACGAGGTTCTCGCGGGCAACGCCGGTTATGACCAGAAGATTCAGTCCGGATTCATATACTACCCCAACAGTTATCCGTACACCCAGGGAGGGACGAAAGTTGACTCGGCCACCTTTGTGAAGACCGTATCTTTCCAGAATTTGTCCGTCAATGCAGAAGCACAGTTGATCGGCGACACGTATTGCAAGCTTTTCATCAATGGCAGTCTGGTCGGACAGGTAAAGGCGAGGCGCACACTGACGTGGGATGTCGAAATGAAGCGCGTTAAGTTTTTCTTTATCCGCAAGTTTCTCAGAAAGGGAAAGAATACATTTGTTATCCAGTCCGCTAATTACGACAACGGCGGCTCAGCAGGATGCAACTTGTTTGCCGTTAACGGAAAAGACACAGTGGTTACCGACAGTTCATGGCAGGTCACGAAGGGGATTGAGCCGGCAGATACTTTCTCCCGTAAGCGCCTTGTGAACGCAGTCGTGTACGACAACGGCTG
>JAJYJD010000303.1 GCA_021789755.1 Bacteroidota bacterium | reverse complement strand
TGCTTGTTTACCCTCGTTACCCGGACACTTTCTGGAGTTTCCGGCACGCACTCAAGTTCATATCGAAGAAAGCTGCGTTCCCTCCGCTGGGGCTTCTTACGGTCGGCGCAATGGTTCCTGAGGAATGGGAAAAGAAACTGGTCGATCTAAACGTCAGGGCGCTTTCCGACGAAGAAATAGAATGGGCGGATTACATATTCATAAGTGCGATGTCCGTCCAGCGAGATTCCACAAAGTCGGTCATCAGAAGATGCAAAGACCTCGGCAAAAAAATCGTCGCGGGCGGACCGCTGTTCACGGCCTACCCGGATGAATTCGATGAAGTCGATCACCTCGTCCTTAACGAGGCGGAGTTGACGCTGACGCCGTTTCTTGAGGACCTTGCGCGCGGAACCCCCAAACACATTTACTCGACTTCATCATGGGCGGATATCACCGCGACGCCGGTGCCGAATTGGGATCTGATCAACCTCCGAAACTACGCTTCGATGAACCTGCAGTACTCTCGCGGCTGCCCGTACGACTGTGAATTCTGTGACATAACGGTCCTGTACGGAAGAGTCCCGAGGACAAAGACCGCGAAACAGGTTATAGCCGAGCTGGACAGCCTGCGGGACCAGGGATGGAAGGGAAGTGTATTCTTTGTCGACGATAACTTCATAGGCAACAGAAACAAGCTGAAGAAGGAGGTTCTCCCGGCCATCATCGACTGGATGGAGCTTAAGCGCCATCCCTTCTATTTCAACACAGAGGTCTCGCTCAACTCCGCCGACGATGAGGATCTCATGACTATGATGGTACGGGCCGGATTCAACGCTGTGTTCGTCGGAATCGAATCTCCGAACGAGGAAAGCCTGCAGGAGTGCAGAAAGATTCCCAACAGGAGCAGAGACCTGGCCGCAAGCGTGAAGAAGATACAGAAATTCGGAATGCAGGTTCAGGGAGGCTTCATCGTCGGCTTCGACGTCGACCCGGCCTCGATATTCGACCGGCTGACCTCGTTCATCCAGGAAACCGGGATTGTCACCGCGATGGTCGGGCTGTTGAACGCTCCTCGCGGCACGAAACTGTATAAGAGACTGATGGAGGAAGGGCGTATTCTCCACGTATTTTCCGGGAGCAACACCGACCTCTCGATGAACTTCATTCCCAAGATGAATCGCGAAGCTTTGATAAACGGTTACAAGAGTATCGTCGGAAGGATTTATTCGCCCAAAGAGTATTACGCCCGCGTGAAGAATTTTATGAGAGATTTCAAGCCGCCCCAGGCGAAAGTGTTCAGGATAAATTTCGCCGACGTTAAGGCGCTGCTGAAGTCTACTCTCCTGTTAGGTGTCATCGCAAAGGAGCGAATTTATTACTGGCGCCTGTTCTTTTGGTCTCTGTTCACGCGGCCGAAGTTGTTCCCTCTTGCGATAACCTTCGCAATCTACGGATTCCATTTCAGGAAGATCTTCGAAGAACAGATCGTGAAGCTCGGATAGACCCGGGGTTTCGCTGCACGCCGCGGCCTTTCAAGGCAGCCCGGCCATCTCCCTGTCATCCGAGCCGTATCTGGCGTCCGGTGGACTGCCATACCCTCTGTTCTTCTGCATGCAAACCGACGGACATGTCAACGTTGCCGGTTGTTTGTTATATTTAGACGTCAGATAATCGAATGCCGGGCGCTCCATCAATGCGATTCGTTCGTCGTCAGGTTGGGTGCACGGGAGTTGCAGCAATATGAGACAGAGCGTGAGAGGAAAAGTTGAAATCATCCGGTAGTGTGCGGCCTTTTGTTAAAACGGAAGACCTGGAATGGGAGGCAGCGGAAGACGGAGTTCGCCGTAAGGTACTCGGCCACGATTCGGAGCTGATGATGGTCCGCGTCGAATTCAGGAGCGGAGCGGTCGGCTACGTGCACACTCATCCTCACCGCCAGATTACTTTTGTGGAATCGGGTCGTTTCGAAGTGCAAGTCGGCGGGAAAAAGGACGTACTCAAGAAAGGGGACAGCTTCATTGTCGAGCCGGGCTTGCCTCATGGCGTCGCAGCTCTCGAGGATGGCTGTCTGATAGATGTCTTCAATCCTGCACGTGAAGATTTTCTGAAAAGGAAGAAACCGTGACGCTTCATAATAAAGGTGGACGTCACTGGTTTGAATGTGATCCCGCCGCGTTCGAGCCGGCGGTCACGGGGTTGATCCTAAAAACGAATTAGAATGACGAAGGTGTGGCGATGGAAGTAAGGTATTCTCCCGACAATTCAAGTTACCGGTCACTTAAAACTCAGGAGCTTAGAAAAGCGTTCCTCGTGGAGGATCTGTTCCTAGATGGGAAGATCCAGATGACCTATTTCGACCTCGACCGCGCGATTGTGGGTGGCGCGGTTCCTCTAAAGAAGCCGCTTCGTCTGCTGAGCAGCAAGAAAGAGATGGCTGCGGACTACTTCGCCCAGCGCAGGGAGATCGGGATTTTTAACGTGGGGGGGCCCGGCAAAATAAGGGCGGACGGTGAAGAGTTCGCGGTCGGTTACAGGGACGCCGTGTACGTCGGCAGGGGGACGAAGGAAGTCTTTTTTTCAAGTGAGAGAGTCGCGAAGCCCGCCTGTTATTATTTCGTAAGTTATCCGGCTCATGCTTCCTTCCCGACGCGGTTCGTTAGATTCGGAGAAGCCTATTCTGCGAAACTTGGAAATCAAAAAGAGGCAAACTCGAGAACTCTCAACAGATACATCCATCCGAACGGCGTGATGAGCTCCCAGCTTGTTATGGGATTGACTGAGCTCGACGAAGGGAGCGTCTGGAATACAATGCCGTCACACACCCATCAGCGGCGGACTGAAATCTATTTTTATTTCAATCTGGATGAGAACTCCCTGGTATTCCACATGATGGGGGAACCTTTGGAAACGAGGCACATCGTCGTCCGCAACAGGCAGGCGGTCATCTCGCCGAGCTGGTCCGTTCACTCCGGCGGAGGGACGAAGAATTATTCTTTCATCTGGGCGATGGGCGGAGAGAACCAGGAGTTCGAGGACATGGACAGTGTCGCGATGTCATCGCTCGAATAATCGGGCGCCTTCTGGTCGCTCAGTAAAAGAGAGGCATGTCGAATGATTCTTGACAAATTCAAACTTGACGGCAGGGTCGCGATCGTTACCGGCTCGAACCAGGGGATCGGCAGGGCTTATGCGACAGCGCTGGCCGAAGCAGGCGCCGATATCGTCAGCGTTTCGTATGCCGACGATTTCTCCGGAGTGGAACGCGAAATAAAATCCCGCGGCCGGAAGTTCAAATCGTACGTGAGCGATTTTTCCGACCGGGATTCTCTCTACAAGTTCATTAAAAATGTGAAGTCCGATTTCCCGAAGATCGACATTCTGGTCAACAATGCCGGAACGATACTTCGCAAGCCGATCTCGGAACATCCGGATGAATACTGGGACAAAGTAATAGACGTGAATCTGACCGCCCAATTCATATTGACGAGGGAAATCGGCAAAGACATGGCGGAGAGAGGTTACGGCAAGATTGTCTTCATCGCATCGCTTCTCTCGTTCCAGGGCGGCATTTTAGTCCCGGGTTACGCGGCTTCGAAGGCGGGAGTGAGGCAGCTGGCAATGGCATTTGCTAACGAGTGGGCGGAGCACGGCGTGAATATAAACGCGATTGCGCCCGGCTACATAGCTACCGACAATACAAAGGCGCTCCGTGAAGACCCCTTGAGGTCGAAGAGCATACTCGAAAGGATACCCGCCGGACGCTGGGGACTGCCGGATGACCTGATGGGCACGGTGGTGTTCCTTTGCTCGGATGCATCGAGTTATATGAACGGCAGCGTCGTGGTCGTGGACGGTGGCTGGATGGGAAGATGAGCCATCGGCAATGGGCGTGAGAGGCAGGTTGTTCAGTAGGCAAATCGGGATGAGTTTGGCAGAAAATCATTTCTCGTATTAACCTGGAGATTCAGATGGAAGACAAATATCTGGAAAATATTTTCGGACTCAAAGGAAAAGTTGCCGCGGTCATCGGCGGGAGCGGAGTGCTTGGCGGAGGCGTAGCGGAAGCGCTGGGTAAGGCCGGCTCGAAGATCGCGGTCATATATAACCATGGCAAAGAGGCGG
>JAJYJD010000030.1 GCA_021789755.1 Bacteroidota bacterium | reverse complement strand
GATCTGAAACAAAACCGACATGTCTACGGTGCTGGATTCGGTATTTTGCGTTTGTTTCTATAGACATTACTTCCCTACGGGACTCAACGCAGACACTGGTGGAAGAGGCGAACGCGGTGGGGCATGGCGAAGCGGGATCGGGACCTCATTCGCTCCGGCAGGAGCGAAATGTTTGTAGAAAAGGAAATGCGGAAGGAAACAAGCTCCGTCAGGAGCGGAACGAGAATGCCGGGAGAGAAACAAAACCGATGTGTCTATGGTGCTGGATTCGGTGTTTCGCGTTTGTTTCTATATGCATTTAGTCCCTACGGGACTATTGAAGCGTAAAACGGAGTGAACGGAGAATCTGGAGATATGCTCGTAAAAATATTTGGTATTGTTTGCTCCGTAGGAGCAAATTGTTTGTAGTTATGAATAGAGAAAGGATTTAAGCTCCGTTAGGAGCGACACGAGAAGTGGCAAATACGTTCACACAACTGTATGTGCATGTTGTCTTCTCCGTTCGAAGCCGGGCCTCGTTAATCAAGGATGAATGGCGGGAAAACCTCCATCGGTACATAACCGGAATTGTGCAAAACAAGGGACATAAGATTCTTGCCGTCAATTCAATGCCCGATCACATCCACATCTTTATCGGCATGAAGCCCGATACCGCACTCTCGGATTTGGTTCGCGACATCAAGGCGAATTCCTCGAAGTGGATAAACGATGAAAGAGCGAAAAACAAGACATTTGAATGGCAGGAAGGATATGGGGCCTTCTCATATTCCCATTCGCAAATCGGTGATGTGATTTCGTATATCCGGAACCAACAGGAACATCATAGAAAGAAAACCTTCAGGGAGGAATATCTGGACTTCATAAAGAGATTCGACATTCCCCACGACTCCAAGTATCTCTTCGACATTGAAGAAGAGATTGCAAATTCGAACGGCGCTTCAAGATGAAACTCCAATTCGATTCACATCAGGACTTCCAGATACAGGCTATCCAGTCTGTCGTTGACATATTCGAAGGCCAACCGCTTAATACAGGCGATTGCGAGTTCTCGCTCCAGCAAGGAGACAGCAGTCTCGCGTTTACGGAAAACGGCGTCGGCAACGCAATCAGGCTTGCCGAGCAGGGAATACTCAGAAACGTCCAGGGCGTCCAGATGAGAAACGGAATGGAGGAATCCAACGAACTCATGGAGTTGAATTTCTCGGTCGAGATGGAGACCGGCAGGGGGAAGACATGCGTTTACCTCCGTACCATCCACGAGCTCAATAGGACGTACGGTTTCAAGATGTTCATCATTGTGGTCCCGAGCATCGCCATTCGTGAAGGCGTTCTAAAGAATCTTCAGATTACACACGACCATTTCCAGGACTTGAACACCTGCACGACATCCCTGCGACGCTTCAACTGGCGCGTAACTTGGGCATGTCAGAGGGCGATGAGCCGGTTCGCCTTTGGAACCAAAACTGTAATCACCGCGGAAAACTGAAATCATGGGGGAACCGATGAAATTGAAATCGACACTCTTGGCGGTTGTACTCATTGTTCTGCTCGGCCAGGCCTGCTCGCAGGCGCAGCTGAATCGCACTTACGGAATAAAAATTGGTGCCGTCGCTGCGAATGAGAGCTGGACCGACATCGGCGGCTTCAACTGGAAAACCGATACCCGGTGGGGCTTCACCGCCGCAGTCTACGCCGAAGCCCCTCTTTGGAAGTTCCTGAGCGCGCAGGGCGAGATCCAGTACACACAGAAGGGAATGAATTTTTCTATACCGGTGACTACCGCCTCCCAGCCAGACGGATCGGGTCAGTACTACACGATAAGCCCGAGAATCGACTACATCTCCATCCCTATCCTGGCTAAACTCCGGATTCCCTTTGCGGTAGTCACCCCGTATGTCCTCATCGGGCCGAGGTTCGATTTCCTCTTGTCGAGATATCCCGACGGACTGGACCAGGTGGTAAACAACTTCGACAAGATGGACTATGGCCTCACGCTCGGCGCGGGGCTCGAGCTCAATTCTTTATTGCCGTTCGGACTACTCGCGGAGTTCAGATATAATCCTAACGCCTATGATTCGTACCGGAGCGGCTCCCAGAGTGTCAGTAACCGCTCGATGGATTTTCTAGTCGGGATCCGCCTCTGACGCGCGAGTTCTGCCGGCGCCGGCGAGCAGCGGCGTTCCGCTAAATTTCCTCCGTGCTATTCTGCCTTGACCAGTGCCACCTGGTTGAAGCAACAGCCGTATTTGGCCGAATCGACGCCCGGATACGAACTCTCATGCATCCACATGAAAAGACTTCCAGTCGCTATCGTTATGCTTATCGTGTCGGAAGGAAGAAGGTCCAGCGTGTCCGACATCGTATACATTGCCCACACGGAGTCTTCCAAGCTTATACTCCGGCTCGATATCGTTGTCCTGCTCCGAAGCTGCGCAATCGTCGCGTATCCCCAGTACCCGTGCGCCATGTTCACCTCTGCACACGAGAAGCGGTATATGCCTTGCCCTGACTGCCCGGTAACGTATGTTGTCGCGACTCCACCGGGGATTATACCTCCGGCGGGCGCAGTCCACAACGACCAGGTAGTGACTCCCGGTGGCGCGTTAGAAACGACTTTCACCCATGCCGTGTCGTTTATCGCCCATCCTGCAAGCGAAGGCGAACCGTTCAACTGGAAATCGGGGTTCGTTATCAGATTCCCGGTGTTGTTCGGCGCCGTCGGGCTCTTGCTGCATGAGACGAGGAGCAGCGGGGTGACGGCAAACAGCACGAAAATAAATCCCTTCTTGTTCACAATTGCCTCCCACTTGACCGGGATAATGTACCGACGTTGGGAAATGCTGTCAAGGCCCGCACGTTGCGCGGTCATTTCGAATGTCTTTTCGGCGGTTCTATCTTTCACCGGTGAGGTACACCGAGTGAGATTAACACGCGAATCGAGGCGCGCACCAACGAAGAGAGAAGATTTTCATCTCTGTGTTTATCCCGTCTCTGCTGCGATTAAATCACACCCCCCTCTCAATTTCCCCCCATCGAGGGGAGTGAGCCTGATGGCAGTAGAATAACAAGAGAGTCGTGCAGAGAAGCGTCAATTCTATCTCTGCGTTCCCTCCGTGTCCTCAGCGGTTGAAATGAGGGTAGGCCAAGGAGACTTGCTCTTTTCGGAGGAGCCGAATAAATTTGCGGTGGGTCGGAGGGTGTAACAAGTGGGAGTTACGAATTGCCCTTCTCATACCGTGATTATCACAAGAACCACGCTCCCTTTTAAATTGAAGTAAAGGTGCAAACGCTACTTTCCCGGTTGCGCCGGCTATGATTTACGGACATCCGGCACAGGATGAGTGAGCCATGGCGAAATTAAATAGGAGATGGAGGATTGCATGAGAACGCTGATCACGTTCTGCTTCCTAAGCATCCTCTGCTTCGGATGCCAAGAGAGTTCGGTTGGTCCGGTGCCCGGTCCCGTTCCGGGCATTAATACCGCAGCGTACAAATTGGAAGTCGTAGATTCACTTGCGAAATCTTATCACAAGGGATTGAGATTGATGACGGTCTCAGCACAGTATGTGAATCCGATCGGTACCTCAGGCACCTGGTCCTATCAGTACTCAGACACATCGATGCCGCCGACCAGCTACTGGTTCCACTCCAGCTTTAACATGGTAATATTTGACAGCACACACGCGACGGGAGTCGGCTCGGGTTTCATTACACAGCATTGGTTCAACAGCGATTCGGCTCTCTATATCTCCGAGCAGAATGGTGGCACAGACTTCAGATCCGCCAGCCCGCATTGTACGATTTCTGCGAGCGTCGGGATTCCTGTCGTACCTGATCCTAGAATTTGCTGGTACGTAACCTATCGGTCGGTTGAGGATAATACAAAGTCGCTCATGTTGATAATCGATGCAGCCAGCGGTGAAATTATAACGACATACCGATAGCCATAATTGCCGAGAAAGGATGAACTGCCGGCGTCCACGATTGCATTCCGCGTCGTCCAGTGATCTTCACACAATTATGTTTTTATAGAAGCGGGATTCTTCTGCGGTGCCGACTCAGGAAAGAGAGGTTGCCGTGAAAGGCATGTTGTGCATTTTAGCGTTCGTTATTTATTTGTCTTTGACAGGGTGTTCAAACAATCAAGCCCCAGAGAATGAGGATACAGTCTCGTATACTGCCTATGAGGGATATTCTTATAAAGGTCCAAGACCCTCTTCTGACACCACATTGTTCTTCCAGACTACCGACAAGATCGGCTTTAATTCCCTGTTCTTCTTTGTGTCCGATCATAATCCCAACCCGACGATTCCTCCGGAGCATTTCGCCGTCAAGAAGGTGATCTCGATAGTGAAATACGGAAACGACTACTATGACTTAAAAGTCAAGGGGATCACTCTGGTCGGCACGGTTCTCAAGGTCGACTATACGAGCACGTTGCAAAGCGAAAATATGACCTGGGTGGCAGCTATCCCGTTAATCCTGGCACTCGATGCGGATTATCAGAAGATACAGTTTGTCGAAAATGGAAAACTCGTGAAAGAAATTCTTTTATGAATCGTCCGAGGGTATTCACCGTTTTGTTGCTGCCGGCAAGTTGGATCGGAAGCGAACGACGCCCGAGCGAAGGTAAAGCTTCCCGCACCGAAAATTGCTGAAGGAGATTATTATGAGAGACAAAACAACCAACTTGGCGATAATTCTATCTGTGCTACTCCTTGGGTCTTGTACGCACACGACCGCTCCGTCCATAGATAATACCGGAGGAGCCTTTCGGGGGACACTGATAATGTACGATTCCACCGGGAGCAAGCTTGTCGAGGGCAGGATTTTTCTAAGCCGGACGGATTCGACCGACATCGCCGGAAGCTGGAGTCTGAACGAAGGTCGGCAGGGCGGCAGGCTCACCGGCTGGATTGCCGACTCCACGATCTCGGTAAATCTGAACCCCGACCTGGTTGATGCGAACACATATCTCATCGGAACATATCGCGGCGCGACCATAGAGGGCAGGTGGTTCTTCTCAGGCATCGCGGGCCCGATCGACCATGGGACTTTTGTCGTGGCGAGCGATTGACGGACAACGGGAGCAGCGATCTACTGAGAAATCAGCACCGAATTTCAATCGCGCGTTATCACTTGCCGCGAGTCTTTGATTTCCGGCGATCTTGGGCTTAAATTCATCAGAGATTGAAATCACCGAATCCTTTTCATCCCGGCTTGGTGACAGGGCCTGAAGCGACCACCAATTCCAGCAACGGAGTTCCCGATGCGTAGAGTCTTTCGGTTCACCCTTCTATTTATTCTTGCCGTCTCTGTCAGCTCCTGCTCGACACTCTTCTTCTGG
Organism: Bacteroidota bacterium; assembly: GCA_021789755.1. Classification (GTDB taxonomy): domain Bacteria; phylum Bacteroidota; class Ignavibacteria; order Kryptoniales; family JAKASW01; genus JAKASW01. Next base: position 15,023 of record JAJYJD010000030.1, on the reverse strand, counting down.
CAGCAGCCTCACTTTATTAAGGTGAGCGGGACGCATTTCGAATACAAAGGCAAACCGTATTATTTCACCGGAACAAATCTCTGGTACGGATGCTATATCGGTTCCGACGGGAGCACCGGGGACAGGGCACGCCTCATGAGAGAGCTCGACGACCTGAAGTCGATCGGCATCACGAACCTCAGGATTCTCGGTGCATCGGACCTGTCATATATAACCAATTCATTGAAACCCGCGATACAGGACAGCCCCGGAGTGTACGACGAGCATCTCTTCGACGGGCTCGATTTCCTTCTCAGCGAAATGCACAAACGAGACATGCATGCGGTAATCTTCGTTACTAACTACTGGGAATGGTCAGGCGGCATGGCACAATATAATGACTGGGCAAACGGCGGAGGCGGCGTAAATCCGAGCACTGCCGGCTACGGCCCCTTCATGGATTATTCCGCCACTTTCTACAAGAACGAGAAGGCTCAAACGCTTTTCTACAACTTCGTATATTCGCTCGTGAACAGGAAGAACAGGTACGACGGCTATTACTACCGCGACGATCCGACGATAATGGCATGGGAGCTTGCGAACGAGCCGCGCCCCGGAAGAAATGCGGACCTTCTTCCGGAGTATTACCACTGGATCGACTCGACCGCGCACTATCTGCACATCATCGACCCGAATCACCTCGTGACGAATGGAAGTGAGGGCACAGTCGGCACGCTGCAGGACACAACTATCTTCCTGACGGCCTTCAGGACGAAATACCTGGACTACCTGACATTTCATCTCTGGCCGAAGAACTGGTCCTGGTTCGACGCGAAGAATATTGCCGGGACTTATCCGAGGACCGAAGAGAATGCGGTGAAGTATATCGATCTGCAGATTCACCTTGCGAGCGAGCTGGGAAAGCCGATAACCATGGAGGAGTTCGGACTCCCGCGCGACAACGAAGAATACGACCCGGGAACTCCGACGACTGCGAGAGACAATTATTTCAAAAAGGTTTTCGGTGTTGTTTACGACAGCGCGGCGGCGGGAGCTCCCATTGCCGGCACGAATTTCTGGGGATGGGGAGGAGAAGGGCGTCCGCAGCATCCCGATCACAAATGGCGGCCCGGCGATCCGTTCCTCGGCGATCCGCCGCAGGAGCCGCAGGGGCTGAACTCCGTCTACAACTCGGATACTTCAACGATTTCGATCCTCAGACAGAATGCGTCGGAGATGAAGGCGCTCGATGAGAAAGAAAGTCTCCTGAAAAAGAATGAGTTGGCGAAGGCCTCGAAATAATATGTCGCAATTCCGAAATAGTCCTGATGGCAGGAAGAATTCGAATTTAATCCGGGAGTGAGCAATGCGTCCAATTGGAGCAACGTTAGTCTTTCTCCTGACTTCAGTTCTCTTAATGGATGCGAGCGCAAAAACCCGGGGAGTTTCATCGATGGTTAAAGAAAATCTGAACAGTAACTGGGAATTCTCCGAAGCCGGCCAGGAGAAGTGGTATCCAGCCGTCGTGCCCGGCTGCGTGCATACGGATCTCATGAATAACAAGATGATACCAGATCCTTTCTACGGGATGAACGAAGCGGACTTGCAATGGATAGGCCGGAAAGACTGGCTCTACAGAACTTCGTTCGACGTTTCGCCCGATCTACTCAAGAAGAACAACCTCGAGCTGGTATTCAAAGGACTCGATACGTACGCCGATGTTTACCTCAACGGTTCTCTCATCCTGTCTTCCGATAATATGTTCCGCGTATGGAGAATTCCGGTGAGGGGGTTGCTGAGAGGAAGCGGGAACAAGATGGTCATACTCTTCAGGAATGTGTTCGAAGCAGATATGCCGAAACTTGAAAGCGCGCCGTTCCAGCTCCTCGATCAGCCGAACAACGATCAATCCGACACGATGCTGGCAATGTATTCCCGGAAGGCGCAGTTTGAATTCGGCTGGGACTGGGGACCGCGGCTCATCACCTGCGGCATCTGGAAGAACATTTACATTGAGGTTTGGGACAATTTCAGGCTCGACAACGTGCAGATCATACAGAGCAACATCTCGAAAGCGAGTGCCGATATCAAATCGGTATTCAACATCACCTCGGATAAAAAAATTACGGCCTATCTCAAGGTCCAAGTCGATGGAATTGAGCGCGCGAGCAGGAAGGTAACGCTGACTCCCGGGAAGAACAGCGTCGGCCTCGCCTTTCGCATGAAGAATCCCGACCTGTGGTGGACGAACGGTCTCGGGACTCATTACCTCTACAATTTTAAATGCGAAGTCGCCGACAGCAACGGCATCACCGATTCGAAAGATTACGGGATCGGGATCAGGTCGCTTGAGGTCGTCCGGCAAAAAGACTCGTACGGTACGAGCTTTTACGTGAAGCTTAACGGCGTTCCGGTTTTCATGAAGGGGGCCAACTACATTCCACAGGACAACTTTCTCGACCGGGTAACGACGGAACGATACCAACATATGATAAGATCAGCGGCCGAAGCGCATATGAATATTCTCCGCGTGTGGGGCGGAGGAATTTACGAGAAGAACGGATTCTACGATTTATGTGACAGCAACGGCATACTTGTCTGGCAGGAATTCATGTTCGCGTGCGCGATGTACCCGTCGGATTCGGTATTCCTCGACAACGTCAGGGAGGAAGCGATCCAAAACGTGACCCGTCTGAGAAACCACGCCTGCATAGCGCTGTTTTGCGGGAACAATGAAGACGTGGTCGGCTGGTACCAGTGGGGTCAGAGAGAGAAATATTCCGAAGACATTCAACGCGAGTTCCAAGCGAGCATGTACGAATTGTATCGCGTGCTTTTGGCCGACGTAGTGAAGGAATACGCTCCCGGTACGTACTATCATTATACAAGCCCGAGCGCGGGATTCAATGACGTTCCCCCATCCGACGGCGACATTCATTATTGGGGAGTGTGGCACGGTCACGAGCCGTTCTCGAGTTTTAATACCAACCTTGCGCGGTTCGTGAGCGAGTACGGCTTCCAGTCTTATCCTGAAATGAGCACTGTCGAGAAGTTCGCGTCCCCCCAGGACCTCGAGCTTCATTCAGCCGTAATGCTTTCACACCAGAGATGCTTGGCAGACAAGAGGAAAGACAAGGAATACGGCAACCGGCTGATCCAGACTTACATGGAAAGACATTACCGGCAGCCTAAAGACTTCCCGTCCTATGTTTACGTCAGCCAGGTTTTACAGGCCGAAGGGGACAAGATCGCGATGGAGGCACACAGGAGGAGCATGCCGTACTGCATGGGAAGTATGTACTGGCAGATCGACGACTGCTGGCCGGCCGCGTCGTGGTCCAGCATAGATTACTACGGCAACTGGAAAGCCCTCCACTATTACGCGCAAAGGGAATACCGGATGTTCCTGATATCGCAGGTGCTCGCCGACGACTCGCTTGAATTCTATATCGTGTCCGACAGTCTCGAGCCTGTCGAAGCTCTACTCAGCGTAAAAGTGATCGACTTCACCGGCAAAGTCATTTCGTCGATGGATTACCCGGTGAAAGTGGACGCGGACAGCAGCAGAATCTATGTCAAGGTGACGAAGAGCGACCTGGTAAAAAACGCGAATGAGTCAGACATAGTCCTGATCGGCCGCCTGGTTTCCGGTGACCGGATATTGACGGATAACTCGTTCCTTTTCAAGGAGCCGAAAGACCTGGACTTGCAGAAGCCGGATATAAGGATTACGGCTTCCAGGAATGAGGAGGGATACGCAATTGCTTTGACGTCGGACAAGTTCGCAAAGGATGTTTACCTGAGTTTCGACAGTCATCCGGGCTTCTTCACTGACAATTATTTCGATCTTCTCCCGGGTGAAACGAAGAGCGTAGAGTTCAAGACTAAGGATGACCTGGGTGATATCGTGAAAGAGCTGAAAGTCTTAAGCCTCTTCGACTCCTACTAACGAATCGTTTGGAACCGAACCGCAAGGGACACAGAGCTTCCGAGAAAGGAAACAATCAGCCCCCGGCGTCTCCATGGTTCGATTAATTTCTCCCAACAAACAGGAAGGCGCTGAGAACTGTTACCCGTCGCTGAATGTTAAGATGACGAAGACATTATGGAGCGATCATGGCAGAGAAGTTGAGTAAAGACAATAGCGGGTGGAAGGAAGAGCTTACGCCTGAAGAGTATCGTATTACCCGTGAAAAGGGGACAGAGCGGGCGTTCACGGGCAAGTACTGGGATTTCCACGGAAAGGGAATGTACAAATGCGTTTGCTGCGGAAGCGAGCTCTTCGATTCCGGGACAAAGTACGATTCCGGCTCGGGATGGCCGAGCTTTTACGAGCCGGTTTCGGGCGGGAAGGTCGAAGAGGAGAATGACGCCACTTTCGGAATGACCAGGACGGAAGTCAAATGCAGCAAGTGTGGAGCGCACCTTGGACACGTTTTCGACGATGGTCCGGGGCCGACCGGGCTCCGCTACTGTATCAATTCAGCGGCTCTGAAATTCGAAGAGAAGAAGTAGGGAACGATGTTCAAGCCCGATGTTCGCAGCTTTTCACTGCTGAGCTGCAAACCAATCACGCCCGTTCTATCTGAGAGCCGCCGCCGGTTCGCGCGATAAAGACGTATCCATCTTCGTATCCGCGATCTTTATACTTGGCGGCTATTTCAGCAGACAGCTCATCCTCGAGGTCCGCATCGACGAGGCAAATGGCGCTTCCGCCGAACCCTGCACCTGTCATCCTGGCGCCGTATACGCCTTCAAGCTGCTCTGCAATTTCCACGAACGTGTCGAGCTCAGGAGAGCTGACGTCATAGTTTGAGCGCAGGCTCATGTGCGATTCGAGCATAAGCTTGCCTACCAGGCCGAGATCTTCCTTATTCAGGGCGTCGACGGTCTGCAATGCCCGCTGGCTTTCCGTTACCACGTGAAAGGCGCGGGCGTACAGCATCGGATCCATCTCCTCCTTCACGCTCTGCAAGTCATCGATTGTAACATCTCTCAGCGATACCAGGGGGCGTTGGAGTTTTGCGGAAAGGTCGGTCACCGCCGTCTGGCACTGCTGCCTTCGCTTGTTGTATTCTGTCGTAGCGAGCGCCCGTTTGACTCCCGTGACGCAGACGACCAGTGAGCACTTATCGGAGATCGGAACGTACTTGTATTCCAGCGAGCGGGCATCGACCAGGAGCGCGGTGTTTACGCGAGCGAATTTCGCGACGAAGGGGTCCATAATGCCTGACTGCACACCGACGAACTCGTTCTCTATGTGCTGTGCGAGGAGCGGGACCTCGATATCTTTGAGCGGTATTTCGTACAATCGGGAAACGGCCTCGATGATCGAGACAACATAGGCGGCTGAAGAACTCAGGCCGCTTCCGCGGGGAACAGTGCTGCCGATGGCGAAGTTGAGTCCCTTTACAGGTTTCAATTCGTTCAGCAGGCTGCATGCACCTTTTATATAGTTTACCCAGAAATTGGAATGCTCGAATTTCCCGGGCTGAATCTCGAACGAAGTTTTCTTACTGAGCTCTTTCGAGAACGCGATGAAAAGATCTCCGCCGCGTCTCCCCGCCGCCGTATATGTGCGCCGGTCTATCGCAACAGGAAGCACGAAACCGCCGTTGTAATCCGTATGCTCACCGATCAGGTTGATCCGTCCCGGTGCGCTTGTGATTATGTCCGGTGATTTGCCGAACTCCTCCCGGTAAAGTCTGCCAAGTTCCTTTTTTATATCTTCCGACATGACAGCGTCCATCTCGATCCTGTCTCTGGCTCGCTGGGAATTTCTTCTTCTTGACCTTGAAAAGCCATCCAACTTCAGTTGCTCTCTCATTGTGTTATTGGTGATTCGCCGATCTGTTATGGTTAACTGAAATTACCTGAACCTCTATTGTACGAATTTAAGACTAATCCGAACATTAAAAAGGTATTTCTTCGCCCCCGAAATCACGGGTACAGCGAAACCGCTCAACCTCAAACGAAAGGAGCTTCGCGATCTATGCAGCCAGGGCAGGGAATAGTCCTATGAGTCGGGAGTCAGGCTTCCGTTTCTGCCGCCTCCTCGATGCGGACCAGTTCTCCCTTCTTGAATTTTATGATCGCAGCGACATTTCCCAGTGAAGCGATCAAGCTTCCGCCTTGAATGTGCCGCACCGCAGCGCCCTGACGCGCTGCCTCTTCGACAAGATCATAGATCATGTCGGATACCTCTACCAAAGGTTCACCGCAACCTTCACATGTATTGCCCTCTGAATACGGCATGCCGCACTGAGAACAAACCAGACCCGGCTCGGCGAAATCCTGGGCTACGGCCAGGGTCTGGAGATTATAATCATGCGCGGCTTCAAGCACGCTCCTGATTCCCTTAACAGCGTAGCCGTCCTTCTCGATCTCGCCGGCTATCCTTCGGAGCAGCTTCCGTTCTTCGTCAAGTTCATATTCCCTTTCGACCCTGATCGCTCTGGCAAGCACATCGTTCTCTTTTTGGTGTATTTCAGCCTCCACGATGCCGATCAAGTTGTCATGCAACCGGCGATTCAGGAGGCGGGCAAGATGGTCTCCGAGGGGCTTATGCGCTCCTATTACCAGTTTGTCGAAGTGCCTCAGGTTGAAATGTATTCCCAGCGCCTCGGCTGTCGATGAAAGGTGAAAACGTGTATCTTCCTCCTTCCTCTGCATCAGCCGTTTCTCCCGCTTCATAAAAGTCTCTAGAAGCGGTTTCTTGTGGGTCCTGGTTTTTGTCGCGAAGTCGTGATGCTCCATGATTTCACCCATGTACATCTCGAACAGGCGAGCGTGCCTGGAGTCTACCAGTACGAGACCTATTCTGCAGTGTTCCTCGAGCAGCGCAAGGAGCGGACGCAAATAGAAATTTGTGTCCATCACAAGGTTTGATTTGACCGGAACGGGAAGATAGTAAATCTGGTAAAAGTTCTCGGCGGCATTTGAAAATATGGCTATTGACTTATATTTCGGGGCGAAATTCTCTGTGGAAATAAAGTTCTGAATTCTTCTCAGGCTGGTATCCGCAATCTCGGTATATCTGCGGTTTATGGTCAGCCTCTCGAGCTCTTTATGCGCATTCTTTATCAGGTCCTTTGTTTCAATATTCCAGACCCCCTTGTTGCGCTCGGTCCCATCGGTATTAAGGTAGAAAGACAGCGCGATACCTTCCCTGGCAGTGTAGTTTACCAGAATATTCACCTCGTGGTGGGTTATCATGTCTGCTCCCTAGTTGACTCAATTCAATCTAATCCCGCTCATACCCAAAGTCAATCATTGCGACGGACAATTTTGACGAAATTCAGAGGGGTGTGACCTTCCGCGATTGTCTGTGGTTTCGGGCTTGCAATGTTTGAGTTTTCCTTGCATTTTGCATGCTGAAGCTCGTCTAGTTTCTGGCCCCCAGGAGTCCGAATGAATTATTATCAAGCGACAGCGCCATTTTTCCGAGCGGACTGCTTCGGCACTGCAGTTGAAGCACATATTGCGTGCGCATTACAGAAGAAAACCGGAATGTTCTGATCGCGGCGCGGGACCCGAGGGTCGCGGGATTGATACAGCAGTATCTGTTGCAGATCGGCTTTCAAGTCCACTGTGAATACAATCTTGACGCCGCGCTTGAGCGGTTGATCGAGGCGCACACAGATCTTTTGATTGTTGACGGAGAAATGCCCGAAAAAGTATTGGGAAATTTCGTCGAGGCCGCTGCCAATGTGAAGCCAGGCGTACCGATGATTGCGGTTGGAATCTCTGAACACGAAATGCAAGGCAAAACGCTTTCAGCCTTTGTCTCATCGTTCATTGAAAAACCGTTCAGTATTTCTGATATTTCAAATTCAATCAAGGCTATACTTCATACCCCCGTGTCGAAGCCGGCGAGGTTGCAGAGTCAAATCGGCGACAACACCACTACGGCCGGCAGGCGGGGAACCAAGTGAAGGTGGAAGCGCTTTGGCGTGCAGGTTTGAGACTTTGCGCGTAGTGAAGAAACTCTAAACTAAAGTGAGGATAAAATGGCATTGAAAGTAGCGAAGCTTGCCGACGGTGAGATCGCGGTCATCGAGCCTAAAGGGGAGTTGATTGGCGGCGACGAGACAGATGAACTCCGTTCTGAAGTAACCAAGTTGTCTGCCGACGGAAATAAAAAACTGGTAATCGATCTCGGCAAGACGAATTACTTGAACAGCACTGCGATCGGCGTTCTCATTTGGGCCCATACCCATTATGCGAAGAACGGCGGCGAGGTGAAGCTGGCGAATTTGAACAAGAACATCAAGAACATCTTTGTGGTTACGAAGCTCACGATGGTCTTCGATGTTCGCGATACGCAGATCGACGCGGTCGCAAGCTTCTCGAAAGAGAAGAAATAATTTTTGCTCAACGAAACATCAACAAAATCCTTCAAAAGGAGGCTTGACTGAAATGAAACAAGGCTTGTTCGCGACGATCCTCATCATCGTTGCCTTTGCCATTGCTTATGTGGTTTATACTTATTTCCTTCCGGATTTCATCACCAAAGGTGGACCACTTGTCATACTTCTCATTATGCTTTCGATAATGGTTTTCACATACGTGTTCGAGCGTATTTTCTCGCTCCGCAAGGCGCAGGGGAAAGGCTCCCTTACAAAGTTCCTCAAGGACGTAGAAGACCAACTGAATAACGGCGATATCGGCGCGGCTGTTGAAGTCTGCAACAAACAGCGGGGGTCGATGGCCAACGTGATCCGCAATGGTCTCGAAAGATATCAGGAAGTCCTGAAGGACAGCCACGTCCAGGCTGAGAAGTACATGTCTGAAGTCCAGCGCGCCATCGAAGAGGCGACCATGCTCGAGACGCCGCTTCTGGAAAAGAATCTTATCGTCCTGTCGACCATTTCATCGATCGCTACTATGGTGGGATTGCTCGGGACGGTTATCGGTATGATCCGCGCGTTCCAGGCTCTTGCACATGCCGGTGCACCTGACGCGATCCAGCTTTCAATCGGTATTTCCGAAGCTCTTATCAACACCGCCGGCGGTCTGATCGCTGCCATCACTGGAATTATAGCGTATAATTTCTTTGTTAATAAGGTGGACGGATTCACTTACATGATCGACGAAGCGACGTCGAGCATTATTGCGATCTTGAACGCCCGCAAATTTGACAAGTAAGCAATCGCTTTTTAAAGGAGCTTAGCAAATGCCAAAAATTAAGAAAAGACGCCTGGCCATCAGGATCGACATGACCCCTATGGTCGACGTTGCTATGCTGCTTCTGACATTCTTCATGATGACCACGCAGTTCAAGCCGCCGCAGGCAGTGGAGATTTCTCTGCCGACTTCCGATAAAGCGGCCCAGCTGCCTGAAAGCGGAGTCCTTACTGTAAATATCGACACGACGGGACAGATCTTCATGGGAGTGGACCAGCAGCAAATAATGAGAGCCCTTTTCGAGCCATTATACCCGAACGGGTATCCGGACAAGGACGGTAAACTTATCCCTGTCTATCTCGTCCCCGCCGTAAGGGTACAGGAGAAAGATTTAGCCCAACTTGTAGTGCAGGCACGTATTCAGAACATCAGGTTGATAACCGTTATCAAGGCCGACAGGGACGCCGATTATGGCCCGGTGATGGACGTGATGAACGACCTTCAGAAGGCCCAGGTATCCAGGTTCAGTTTACAAACCGAGCTCCGCGGAAGCGGAAGCGGTAAGGAGGGTTAGAAATGGCCGATGTGCAAACTGCCGAACCCCGTGGAAAGAAGAAGGGTGGGCACAAGAAGAAACGAAGGATCTCGATCCGCATCGACATGACGCCGATGGTGGACGTCGCATTCCTCCTCCTGACGTTTTTCATGCTGACGACCGCCTTCAGCCGGCCGCAGGCTATGGAAATCAACCTGCCTCCCGGCGACACAAAGATTGAGATCGCTGCGTCGAACCTGATGACGCTCAGGGTGGTTCCCGACGGATCAATTTACTGGAGTATCGGCACCGAGGCGCCGAAAAAGGTCGAGTGGAAAGACTTTCGTAATCTGATCATCAATCAGAACAAATCTAATCCTAGACTGGTTACTCTGATTAAAGTGGACAGGCACGCGAAGTACCAGGACATGATCAACATTATTGACGAACTGAACCTTGACAACGTGACGCGCTTTAGTCTGGCGCCTATGACGCCTGAAGATCAGCAAGTGCTTGCGAAGGTTGGCGCACAATGAGAAGGAGGTTGATCTAAAATGGCAAAGAAGAAAGTTGTAGAAAACAGTTCGGCCGGCGTGCAGTACGGTGCACCGCTGTTGAAGCGCCTTGCCCACAAATACACGGGCGTTGGGCTGGCCATAGCCGTTGCGGTTCACTTTATGGGTGTCGGAGCCTACTATGGTGCCCAATATTTGAACCGGGAAGACGACAACGCACCGATGGTAAGAGTGCTGAGTTACAGCGAACTTGGGCCGCCGCCGTCCATTCAGAATCAGCAGGCGCTGCCTCAGGTCGCCGTCTCGACACCGATGGCGAAGCCCAACGTCGGTATTCCAGTTCCGGTGCCCGATGCGGAGGTATCTCCGGAACAGACCATTGCCACTCAGCAGGAGTTGAGTAAGATTGCCGGACCTGTGTCACAGGGAACGGGAGGCGACTCGGTCGGAGTGTCCATGGGTAACTTCAGAGTCCCCGACGACGGACCGCCGCCGGACTTCGTGCCCGTAGAAAAGGAACCGCAGATCATTAAGCAGGTCATACCTAAGTATCCGGAGCTTGCTCAGAGAGCAGGTATTGAAGGCAGAGTCATAGTGAAGATCTGGGTCGATAAGGACGGAAAGCCGCATAAGGCGGTCATCCTGAAAAGCGACGCGGAAATCTTTAACGCCCCGGCCCAGGAGGCTGCGATGCAATACCGTTTCACTCCTGCTATCATGAATAAGGGCCCGGTTGCAGTCTGGGTCGTCATACCTTTTACGTTCAAGCTGAAGCAGCAGTAACGTCCGGTCGGCTTAAATCCGGCGTATTGAGGTATTACGAACAAGCTGGCCAAACATATTGGATACATAATGTCCGCCGTCTTTTTTTTCGGCGGACTTTTTGTTATTTTTGGAGCGTATTTTCGGGACCGCTTCCCGGAGCAGCTTAGAATAACATTAGGCATTGTGCTGGTGCTCTGGGGAATTTACCGTTATCTGATTACTCGTACCAAATCTAAGCAGGATGACTATCAGTAAAAGTATCTTTGTCGTCGCAGTCGGTCTGGCCTTTCTCGTTTCCTCGTGCAACTTGAAGAAGCGCGCACCGGAGGTGTCCCCGACGGAGGGGAACCTGGAAGTATATTGTGCCGAATCGGTGGCACCTGTGGTGAAGAAGATTGCAGAACAGTTCATGAATTTGTATTCCAAGGCTCACATAACAGTTCACCCGGTGCCTTCGAGGGTTGCGATAGCGAAGCTTCTCAACAACGAGGCAAACCTTGTCGTCACATCGAGGTACTTCAATCAGGGTGAGCTGGATACGATGAAGAAATACGATATCAAGGCGGACTCTCTGAGGATCGCCCTTGATGGGATCGTGGTCATCGTGAACTCGAGGAATCACATCTCACGATTGAACACCGGCCAGCTGCGAAGCGTGTTCACGGGAAAGACGAAGCTGTGGGGAGAATTGGACCCCAATTTCCAGGGAAGAATCATCCCGGCGCTGGAGAGTCCGAACTCCGGAACGCTTGAGCTTTTCAAGGACCGCGTCCTCGGCAGTGAGAATTTTACAGAGGCGTTTCCGTGTACCACGATGGCGAACGTGTACAGCTTCGTGCGCGAGAAGCGGGACGCCATCGGCCTTGTCAGCACCAACTGGCTGAACTCCGGGCCCGCCATTCTCCCCAGCAAGGAGCCGGCACCGCGTGCAATTCAGTTAGCGGAGGTCGACTCCATCGGTATGAAGAATATTGATCCGAACTCTTTCGGGAGCTACTATTATCCGTACCAGGCGCATATCTACAGGCACTACTACCCCCTGACACATCCGGTGTATTTTCTGTCAAGAAACCTTGATGACGGACCAGGGGCCGGGTTCCTGTCGTTTGCAGCGAGCGCCTCCGGCCAACAAATTTTCCTCAACAATGGGCTTGTTCCTGCGACAATGCCCGTAAGACTTGTTCAATTAAACGACCAACCATTATGAAGAAACTTATTGTTTTGACTCTTACACTTGTCCTTTCCATATTCAGCCTGAAGGCTCACGCGCAGGACCCATTGGAGGAGGGGATCGGTCTTCTTCAGAAGAACGACTGCACCGGCGCACTCAAATTATTGAGGCGTGCCGTCAGCGACAGGCCCAACTCAGAGAAGGCTAATCTATATCTCGGCAACGCTTTTCTTTGCCTGAATACTCCAGACAGTGCCGAAGTTTACCTTAAGAAGGCCGTCAACATTGACGAGGAGCTTGCGCCGGCTTACTACGGCCTGGGCCGCGCTTATATGAGTCAGAAGAAATACGCCGAAGCGATCAACAACTTCAACCAGGCGATCACTAACGATGCGAAGAGTGAAGAGTATGTAATCTCCCTGGGGAATGCGTATCTGGCGGCGGATTCGCTGGACCAGGCGACACAGGCGTTCTATAAAGCGCACGACATGGACGACAAGGATCCGCGCGCCCTGGCGGGGATAGCGGATGTTTACAGGGCACAGAATATTTTCGATCCTGCGATCGAGTATTATAAGAATGCCCTGGCCCTGGACTCCACGAGCATTGAAATCAGGCTCAAGCTTGCCAACACTTATCTGAAAAACAACAACGGCGCAGGTGCATACGAGCAGTTTCTGAAAGTCTCCGAGCTTGCCCCCAACAATCCGCAGGGGCAGTATCAGGCAGGTGACCTGCTTTATGTAAACAAGAGGTACAAAGAGGCGTTTCCATTCCTGCAGAAATACCATGAGCTTGACTCGACCGACAACAAAGCGCTCTTCGAACTTGCAGACGATGCTTACAACGCTCATTTGTTTGACGATGCGGTGAGATATTTCCAGGAATACCTTTCCAAGAACCCGAACTCGCTTGAGGCGAAGAAATCGCTGGCCGCGTCATTCTATTTTGAAAAGCAGCCGATGGAGTCATATAACCTCTACAAATCCATGCCTATTGATTCGATGAATGTGAGGGAACTCGTCAGGTACGGTCTTGCAGCCAACGCGGTGCACGACACGGCTATGACAATAGAGACATGGTCGCGTGCGGTCAAGCTTGACACGACGCTGTCGGAAATAGAGTACTTTCTCGCGAACACTCTTTTCGCGGCAAAGCGGTACAACGAAGCGATCGAACATTTTCAGAAGAGGCTGGCACTCGATTCCAATGACGTTGCTGCCAGGCTCAATATGGGTCTTTGCTATTTCATTATAGAGAATTACCAGCAGGCGGTGGCCGCGCTGAGGAAAGTCGTGGAGCTAAAGCCCGACAATTATCAGGGTAATCTGTGGCTTGCGAGGGCACTGATTTTCGACGACTCCCTCGAAAGTGCCAAGGATGTATACCAGAGTTTCATCAAGATAGCTGCAAGCGATACTTCTTCAAATCATTCGTCGGATCTGAACGAGGCTTACCGGCAGACGGCGCTGTACCAGATCATAGCGGGAAGCAAACTATCGAAGGATCGTCCCGACGATGCGAAGAAATTCTACGAGGACGCGCTGAGGAATCTGATGATTGCGGTTAAGTACGACTCGAAGGAGATGAAGACTCACGCTTTGCTGGCTCAGGATTACGCACTCATGGGTAAGATAGATGAAGCGTGTAAGGAGATAAAGCTGGTGTTGAGGTCTGATCCGAAGAATGATCAGATGACCAAACTCCAGAAATCATTGGGTTGCGAGTAACCATTCTTTCGTTGAAGGCGTGATAATTCAGATCACGCCTTTTTTTTATGCAACTTCCGAAACTTCAACCGTAAAATAGGAGAAAAGCTAGTGGAATTAGCACTAATTCTGTCAATCAGCGTGCTTTCACTTTTGTTTGCGGTGTACCTCGCACGTCATATCTTGAAACAGGATCGGGGAACACCCGAAATGCAAAAGATCGGAGACGCTATCCGCCAGGGTGCCGAAGCGTTTCTGAAGAGACAGTACTCGACGATAGCTATGCTTAGCGTCGTTACCGCCGGAATAATATTTGTGCTTTATGCATTTGTAAGAAGCCCGATGCCGAACGATCCGGTTGACCCGGTCCGGTTGGCTTCTTATACTGCGCTTGCCTTTCTGTTCGGAGCTCTCTGTTCGGGCGTCGCAGGCTTTATAGGTATGTTCGTTTCAATAAGGGCTAATACCCGGACGGCGAGCGCGGCAATGACATCGCTCAACCGCGCCCTGCAGATCTCGATGAGAGGAGGCGCCGTCTCCGGCTTGTTCGTCGTTGCGATGAGTCTTCTCGGTGTCGGCGGACTCTTCGGTGCGCTTCAGGTTATGGGTACTCCGATTGAGAAGATACCTTTCATGATAGTCGGATTTGGATTCGGCGCATCATTTGTCGCCCTGTTTGCTCAGCTCGGCGGCGGAATCTACACGAAAGCCGCCGACGTCGGAGCTGATCTCGTAGGCAAGGTCGAAGCCGGGATCCCCGAAGACGATCCGCGAAACCCGGCGGTGATAGCGGACCTGGTCGGCGATAACGTCGGCGATTGCGCCGGCCGTGGAGCCGACCTATTCGAGTCCACAGCAGCCGAGAATATCGGAGCTATGATCCTCGGCGTGGCATTGTTCCACTTCTTCGGACTGAAAGGAATCATGTTTCCGCTTGTCGTCCGCGCATTCGGACTTATCGCGTCTATAATCGGCGTGATGGCCGTCAGGACACGCGAAGACGTGGATCCGATGAAGGCGTTAAATCGCGGTTATTATATCACATCTTTACTTGCGGCCATCGGGTTCTTTATCGGTTCCCGCTGGCTTCTCTACACACCTAATGCACCGAACGCCTGGCTGTTCTTTTTCGCCGCGGGTGTCGTCGGAATCCTGACAAGCATTGCATTTGTTTATATCACGCAGTATTTCACGGAATACAAATACAGGCCGGTCAAGTCGAT
>JAJYJD010000029.1 GCA_021789755.1 Bacteroidota bacterium | reverse complement strand
TCTGACGTAATCTTTTACCGCATCCTCGATGCTCGTCATGCGGCCCGCATATCCCGCCTTCCTGATCCTGGATATATCCGCGCATGTGTAATACTGGTACTTGTCGCGGATCGTTGCCGGCATATCCACATAGTCGATTTCCTGAGGTTTCCCGGTCGCGGCAAAGATCGCCGCCGCAAGCCGGTTCCAGGTATTTGCGGTGCCGCTCCCGATATTGAAGAGCCCGCCTATCGTTTTCTTTTCCAGAAAGAAGAGCGTCATATCTACCGCGTCTTTGACGTAAATGAAATCGCGGACCTGCTCTCCGTCTTTATAATCGTTTCTGTAGGACTTAAAGAGCCGCATCTTCCCTGTGGACTGAATTTGCTCGAAGGCTTTCAGCACGACCGAGCTCATGTCTCCTTTGTGATATTCGTTCGGGCCGTAGACATTGAAATATTTCAATCCGACTATTCTATCGAGTAGCCCGCGCCTCATGGCCCATTGGTCAAAAAGCTGCTTTGAATATCCGTACATGTTTAGCGGCCTGAGCGAGTCGACCTTGCTTTCGCCGTCCTCAAAACCGTTACTGCCGTCGCCGTAAGTGGCCGCGCTGGATGCATAGATGAAGCGGGCGCCTTCATTGACTGCGACGATTGCAAGTTGCCTGGTGTACTCAAAGTTGTTTCGTACCAGGTATGTCGCATCTGTCTCGGTCGTCGACGAACATGCCCCCATATGTATGATGGCCTCGATCGGCTCCCTGTCAGATCTCATCCGGGCAGCAAGCCTCTGGTTCACCACGAGACTCAGGAATTCATCTTTCTCCATATAATCGTGATACCTGAGCGGCACAAGGTTTTTCCACTTCTCGTCCGTTCCAAGATTATCGACTATGAGAACATCTTCTTTTCCGAGCTGGTTCAGCTTCCAGACGATCGCACTGCCGATGAATCCCGCCCCTCCAGTCACAATTATCATAAAATTCCTTCTTCTATTCCATGCAGTTTGAGAACAATTGCAAAGTGTGCAGGGCACACAGGGCGACGCGGACAACTTCCGAAATTTCCGTCACGCGCTTTGTGCTCTGCTCTCAGCGCCTATTCACACTTTACAAAATACTTTCCGGGGAGCTGTTTGACAATACCCTTCAGTTCGAGACTAAGCAACTGGACAAGAAGGTCGGATATCGCAATTCCGCATCTTTCCCCGAGTGCATCTATGTGTTCAGGTTCTTCCGTGAGCAATTCGAACACCTTCTGTTCGAAAATGGTCAACTGTATTTTTGGTGGCGGCGGTGTTTGCCGCTTCAGAATCGGTTTCAACCTGTACTTGAGTTCTTCAAGGACGTCGGTAATGTCTTCAACGAGTTTCGCCCGTCCTTCCCTGATCAGCTTGTTGGTCCCGCGGCTTTTCTTCTCGAAGACGGATCCCGGTACAGCAAAGACCTCCCTGTTCTGATCGAGGGCCGACCCCGCGGTAATCATCGCGCCGCCATTGATATCAGTCTCGATCAAAATCGTGCCCAGTGAAATTCCGCTGATTATCCTGTTGCGGCGCGGGAAATTGACGGCATCAGGTTTTGAACCCATATAGTACTCCGAGATAATGGCACCTCCCATGAGAATCTGGTCAGCCAGCCTTCTGTTCTCGCTCGGGTAAATTACATCAACGCCGCTTCCGAGTACGGCTACCGTCCTGCCGCCCGATCTGACGGTCGTCATGTGGGCCAGCGTATCGATCCCCCGCGCCAGTCCCGACACAACGATGATTCCTTGTTCAGAAAGCTCGGCTGCAAACTTCTCGGCCACATGCTTGCCGTATGTTGTCGGATTCCGCGTGCCGACGATCGCAACAGAGTATTTGTCGGAAGGCGAAAGCTTGCCCCGCACGAAGAGCATCACCGGCGGGTCGTAAATCTTCTTGAGATTCTCCGGAAAGTCACTGTCCCAGAACGTGACCAGGTTTGCATCCCATTTATTGAGTCTTGATAGCTGAACCTGCACCTCTTTTTCGAAATCACCACGTGAGAGTATTCTTCTTGCCAGGCCCCGGTCGATGCCTTCCACCGAAACGAGTTGTTTTTCCCCCGCAGCCAGAACAGATTCGGGATCACCGAAATGATTGACGAGTGCACGGAGTCGCGCGGCGCCGACCCCCTGAACCATCGAGAGGCTCAGTAGCGTACGAACGTCCATCGTACTCAAATCGGATGCCTTCCATGTATCAGGGCTGCACTGGGCAGCCGGAGTCTGGTCCCGGATCGCCTTTCAGTCGTTTCCACGGGCAGGAATGAAGACGGTAAATTTTGTTCCTTTTCCGAGAACCGACTCGACGAAAACCTTTCCACCATGAGCCTCCGTTACCCGCTTCACGATTGTCAATCCGAGGCCCGTCCCCTTCTGCGTCGACCCCTTGGCACTCTTGGCCTGGCGGTACCTGTCGAATATTAAAGGTAACTCATCGTCAGATATCCCTACACCTGTGTCTGACACCTCGAGCGCAACATAAAGGCCCTTCAATCCCGGAATATCATCTGCAAATGAATTCTTATAGGTTCTAATTTTGACTTCCCCGTTCTTCGGCGTAAACTTGAGTGCGTTGCCCACAAGATTAGTGACAACCTGGTCGATCTTTCCGCCGTCGCATTCACAGATAGGGAGGCTCTCATCCCTTTCGATTTTCAATGTGACACCCTTTTCACGCGCGAGTACCTTGAGGCGTGCGGCGGCATCTGCAACAAGGGAGTTTAAATCGTTCGGCTGCTTGTTGAGCTGGAGTCTGCCGGCTTCAAGTTTTGCAACATCGAGGATGTCATTTATCAGGCCGAGCATCTTCTGGGACGTCTCCAGCGCCGAATTCAGGAATTCCTTCATCTCTGCGGGGTTCTGGTCGAATTCCCCGGCCGCTCCGAGCTCGAGCACTCCGATGATAACGGACAACGGGCTACGCAGATCGTGTACCAGCATCGATTGGAAATCCGACTTAAGCTGCTCTATCTCATGCTCCGCCTTTACCACGCGGAGTATGGAGCGTACCCTGGCGATGAGCTCATCCTGATCGATCGGTTTCGTGAGGTATTCGTCTGCGCCGAGAGAAAAGCCCTCCTCGATACTCTTCGCGTCCTTCGAATTCGCCGTCAGGATTATGACGGGAATGTCCTTGGTAATTTCATTTCCCCTCAGATGTTTCAGCGTTTCAAACCCGTTCATCTCCGGCATGGCAACGTCGAGGATGACGAGGTCGGGGTGTTCGGATGCGCTCTTCGCCAGACATTCCTTCCCGCTTGATGCGTTAACGACATCGAACCCCTGCCGTTTAAGCAATCTGTCCAGCAGAACCAGGTTATCCGGTGCATCGTCCACAGCCAGGATTCTCAAGTGTTCATCCATACGTCACAATCGGTTTTTAATGGTTACTTCACAGATCTAAGTCGGTTTCAGGACTGTAGTTTTTTTCTGTGAATGAATTTATGGACTTCCCGAAGGATGATTTCCCTCGTCAAGCCTTCTTTCTGTACAATGTTTTTTATTTTCGAGTTCAGGATCGACCTCTCCTTATCGGTCACTTCCTTCGCCGTGAGGACTACTATCGGCACTCTCTTCAGTCTCTCATCTTCATACATTTTCTCAACCACACCGAAGCCGTCCATTTCCGGCATCAGAAGGTCGAGGAACACCAGCGCGGGGATATTGGTCCGCAGAAATTCGATTGCTTCGATTCCGTTGCGCGCCGTCGATATAGTGAACTTGCTTCTCTCCAGAAGGTTGCGGAGGAAGTTCGTGAAATCTTCATTGTCATCGACGACAAGTATCTCACCTCCGGCCGTGCCTGTGTAATTACGGACAACCGATATGATCTTGTCCGCCGCGACCGGCTTGACGATGTATGATTCGGCTCCGAGCGAGAGTGCAAGCGCTTTGTTATCGACCACGGAGTGAATGACAACCGGTATATCCTTCAATTCGGGATCGGCCTTGAGCTCCTGAAGCACCTGCCATCCGTCTTTATTCGGCATCATTATATCCAGGGTGATCAAGACGGGCTTATGCTGCTTCACACTTGCCAGTGCCGACAGTGAATCGCTGATGCCTACAAACTCAAAACCTTCCGCCTCCAGGTGACTTTTCAGCAGCAGCAAAACTTCCGGATCGTCGTCGATACAGACGACAAGATTGTTTGCTTCCGCCGAAACGATCGGAGTCGGAGGGACTTCCTTGTTCCCAGGTGCTTTCTGTTTTTCCGGCTGGCGGTAGACAGTCGGGAGGGTCAGGGTAAACGTGGAGCCTTTGCCTACCTCGCTCCGGAGAGTCAGGTCTCCCCCGAGCATTCGCGCAAGCTTCCTTGAGATAGCGAGGCCAAGGCCGGTACCGCCATGCTTCCTGGTGTTGGAACCGTCGACCTGTCTGAATTCTTCGAATACAACTTCGAGGTAATCGGCCGGAATTCCGGAGCCGGTATCTTCGACGGCGAGTGAAATAAAATTACCCTCCATTAGCTTGACGATAATCTTTATATGCCCTTCGTCCGTGAATTTGGCGGCGTTGCTGAGCAGATTCAGGACTACCTGCTTTATCCTGGCGGGATCGGAGTATAGAGCCGGGAGACCTTCGTCGATCTCTCCGATGAGTTCTACCGGCTTGTCGCCGAGAAGAGGAATGACCGTCGCAATGGCGTCGTTGACCACGGTTTCGATGTCGAATTCCTCCGGAGAAACCGTGATCCGACCCGCTTCTATTTTCGAGAGATCAAGTATATCGTTAATGAGGGTGAGCAGATTCCTCGCATTTCGGAGGACTATTTCGAGCCCCTCTTTTTGCTCTCCCGATGGCGGCTGGAGATCGTCGGTCAGGACCAGGTTGGTGAAGCCTATGATGGAATTAAGCGGCGTGCGAAGCTCGTGGCTCATGTTCGCGAGGAACTGGCTTTTCAGTCTGCTCGCCTCCTCGAGTTGTTGGTTGGCCTGAACAAGCTGCGCGTTCGCCTCCTCGACCCAGATCTTCGACATCCTGAGCTGCTCGTTGGAATCTTCGAGCTCATTCGATTTTTCGACGATGTCTGAATAGAGAAACGCGTTTTCAACCGCTCCGCCGAGAACACGGGATATCATCATGAAAAACTCGGTGTCGGATACCGTCAATTCCATTTTTTCTTTCGAGGCCGCAAGGAGAACGCCGTGAATCTTTCGTGTGCCGAGAATAGGAACAATCACCGCCGATGACGTCGTTTCACGTTTGAGCGCATCGAACAGCTCGTGTGGCTCGGCCTTGTTGGTGAATTCCCGGACCACCTGCGGTACACCGAGTTTCATCGCCCCAAACAGCAAGTCGTCGGCCAGCGGAATCGACTTAATATCTTCATTCTTCGTGAAGGCAGAACCGAAACCCATCGAGGAGGCAAGGTTAAGGTTACCGGTAGCTTCGTTAAGTATGTAAACGGCCGCGGCGGCTATCTCCTCGAATTCAAGCAGCCTTGTCAGGCTCTTGTTAAGGATTTCGAATACATCAAGTGCATCTTTGACGGCCAGAGCCATCCTGTTAATAACCGAAAGTCTTCTGTTCTGTTTCTTGATAGCGAGTTCGTTTCTCTTCTGGTCGGTTATATCGCTGAAGATCACGACAGCCCCGTTGACTTCATGACCCCTGTCGATGAGAGGCGAAGCGCTCACCGAGAGGATCCGTTCCAGGCCGTTGCGCTTTATAAGAAGCTCGCTGTTCCGGATGTCTTTCCCTTGGAGCGCCGCGAGGCGTACGGGGTTTTGATCTTCCTGAAGATGAGTACCGTCCAGATTGTGCATGCCGAGTCTCTCCGCGAAGTCGGAGAATCCCACTTCCGGGATTTGCCCGATGCCGAACGTTCTCTTGCCTCCCTCGTTCATCAGGACTATTCTGCCGATCTTGTCGACAAGAGCGATACCCTCCGCGGCGCTGGCAAAAATCTTTTCAAGCTGGTCGGCCTGTTCGGCGACTTTGCCGCCCAGTCTCAGTCTCTGGATGCCGGCAGCCAGCTCTATCGCTGCGGCCTCAGCCAGGTCAGCCTCATACTTGATGTTCCCCGGTGCGGCGACCGATACATACTGCAGAACCCCGACGAGCTCTCCGGAGCTGACGAGCGGAAGACTGATCAGTCCTTTGGACTCCCGGAAGAAGGGCTCTCCCTCGAAATCCGAGTATTCCGTCTCCCCCAATAACCGGGTGTAAACCATCTTGCACAGCCTGGCCGCACGGATCGCGTTAGTTTCCGGATCCGATTCGAGTCTCTGTAGAACTGGAATGTCCGGATTATTCGTCTGGGCGTTCCGCTGCGCAAGGAGCTCGAGGGTCATACCGTTCTCGTCATAGAAATAGAGTGCGGCCAGCGGAGCGCCGAGCAGTTCTGTTAGAAGAGCGACTGCAGAGTCTGCAAGCTCGGAAACCGTTCTGCTCGTGAAAGCCAGCTGTGCCACGCGATACGCTGTTTCCTTTCTCTTCTCCTCCCACTTTTTGTCAGTGATGTCTTCACAAATTCCAACGAGTGCAATAATGGAGCCGTTGGAGGCTCTGATAGAGCTGGTGCTGAGCGATATGTAGTACTCTGTCCCGTCCTTCTTCCGGTTCAGGACCTCGCCTTTCCAGCTGCCGTTGCGTATCGTTTGGACGAAGATTTCCCTCGCTTTGTGATGGCCGAAACTCGGAGACACGAGCGGCCAGAGGCTGCGTCCCGGCAATTCATCCACGGTGTAACCGAAAAGTCTTTCGGCAGCCGTATTGAGGAAAGTGACATAGCCGCCGGAATCAGTCAGCGCGATCGCTTCGTCGGAATTTTCCACTGCAGCGCTAAGCACCTGGTTATGATGCTCGAGCTGTTTTCGTCCTGTGATATCCCTGTAAATGGTTATCGTTCCAAGGCGCTTCCCTTCTATAACGATTGGTGCTGAATTCAAGAGCGTGTCGACCCTGATCCCGTCGCGCGTAACCACCGCAAGCTCAAACTCGCCTCCCTTTCCCTGTTCCACAAGATCTGCATACCGACCTGCCTTCTCCCGATCCGCGCTGTCATAAAGGTCGTCGGCCGGTTTCACTCTCATTTCCTGAAGAGTATATCCGAAAATGGCCTCGAACGCCGGGTTCACATACAACGTGAATCCGTTTTCATTCACGATCTTGACAGGGTCGGGGACTTCTTCAAGATAAACCTGATACTTGAGCAGTTCCCGGTTCGCGGCTTTCAGTCCATCGGAGCTGCGGACGTAATCGTTGAATATCTGGCCGACGTCGACGAGGCTGCCGACAGCGCCGATCAGGTATGCCGTAATTGTCAGCCCGAAATGAGCCACTGAAGCAGTGTCGGTCGTCTTCGAGGAAAAGGACCCGACGAGTCCGGCGAGTGTGAGAAGGAAGAGTGTGATGCTCAGTGTATAATTGAACAGAGTCGGATACTTGAGATAGTTGCGGCTGACTCCGAAGAACGAAATGAGGAAGAGCCCGGCGACAAGAATAGTGACCGGCCGCATGTTGCCCGATGAGAGCTCGTCGCCTATCCTGTAACCCTGAACTGCGAAGATGACGATCGTCACGACGATCCCGGCAACAACGACGCCGGTGAAGACATCGACAAGAGTGGATTTTGGTTTCGGGTAAATCCAGACGAGAACCGTCCCCACAGCCAGCATCAGAGCAAGGAGGAATCTGCCGCCCTGCCACGCCGCAAGCTGGAAATAGAACGCGTGCTCCGGGGCGCCAAGTATGCCGAGGTCCGAGACTATGACCCCGCCGATCCTGATGAAACCGCCTACAAGGAACGCGAGCGCGATGAATTCCAGCAGCCTCTCCCTGAGCACTACGTATCTTGAGAATGCAAAGAGAGAAATCGCCACGGAGATCATGTTGGTGATGATAATCGTGTCGATGAGAAGGTCACGCGTCATCGAGACATGGTAAATGCGGCCGAGAAGCACGACGAGGATGGCGAAAATCCAGGCCCCGGCAATCCCGATACCCAGTGAAACCAGCCCTTTGCTCCTGCTCATCTTAGACTCCCGAAAGTCCTTTGGAAAGATATTTCTTCAGAGTCTCGATGAGCATTTGGGGGTCGACCGGCTTCGTCAGATATTCATCGCAGCCGGCGGCGAGGGCTCTCTCCTTGTCACCCAGCATGGCCTGGGCCGTGACTGCAATGACAGGTATATGTTTTGTCGACTCGTTCGTCTTCAAAGCTGCTGCCGCTTCATAGCCGTCCATGTCCGGCATCTTCATATCAAGAAAGATCAGATCGGGAACCCGCTCGGATGCGAGCCTCAAGGCCTCCCGTCCGCCGGGTGCATCGATGTATTCGCATTCGGTTCCGGAGCGCCCGATAATCCGCCGGAGCAACAGGATGGTATCCGCATTGTCATCGGCAATCAGGACGACATACGGCATCAGGATTTCTCCGACCGTACAATCTTCTGTACCAGCTTCATCACCTCGGAGGCGCGTGATTCCGCTTCCTTCCGGGAGGACGCTTCAGCAAGTACCCTGATTATCGGCTCAGTATTCGACTTCCTGAGATGAATCCAGTAATCCGGGGCATCGATCTTCAACCCGTCTTCAGTGTTCATCTCGAATTTCGAGTAACTTCTCCTGACTGCATTAATGACTCTGTCGGGGTTCTTCTTACCGATCTCTATTCTCATCTTGACAATCTCGAATTGGGGCAGAGATTCTTTCAGCTCGGAAAGAGTCCCGCCGAATTCGAGGAGGTGCTGCAATGTAATCCCGATACCGACGAGCGCGTCCCGGCCGTAGTGCACTTCGGGGAGGATTACCCCTCCGCTCCCCTCTCCGCCGACAACGGCTTTCACCTTTTTCATCTTCTTTACGACGTTAATCTCGCCGACGGCGGACCGGTGAACTTTTCCGTTCAACGTCCGCGCAATTTCTTCGACGGCTCTCGTAGTCGAGAGGTTCACAACGGCTATCCGGCCGTCTACAGGCGTCTTCGCAAAAATGAACTTGACCGCCTGCGCGATCGTGTATTCTTCGCTGAAAGGCTCCCCTTTTTCGGTGATCAAGACGAGACGATCCACGTCGGGGTCCACGACGATTCCCAGGTCCGCTTTTTCAATCCGGACCCGCTTCATGACAGCGGCCAGGTTCTCAGGGATTGGTTCAGGCTTCCTCGGGAATCTCCCGGTGCCGTCGCAGTTCATTTTTATCACGGAACAGCCGAGCTCGTTAAGCAGAGCCGGGACCACCACCGATCCTCCCGCATTGACGCAATCGACCACGACCTTGAAATGCCTCCGGCGGATCGCCTCCACATCTACCGACTTAATCGCGAGGACCCGTCTGACATGATCGCGGAGAAAAAAATCGTTGTGTTCGATCATCCCCGTGGAATTGAAGGAAGCGTATTCTGGCTTCGACTCAGCATACTTCCAAAGTTCCTTGTTCTCCTCGGCGTCCAGGAAGACGCCGTCGCCGTTTACAAACTTAAGCCCGTTCCATTCCATCGGGTTGTGGCTTGCGGTGACCGCCACTCCGCCGGCCGCATCCGAGTGCTCTGCAGCAAGCTGCACCGTCGGCGTCGGGCAAATTCCTATATCCACAACCTCGCAGCCGTTCGCGGCGAGGGTGCCGGCAAGTATTTCAGAAAGCATTTCGCCGTGATACCTGCCGTCTCTTCCAACTACTATTTTTCTGCGTTTGGAAAATCTGGCAAAGGCGTTCGCGTACCTGACTACAGTTTCAGGCGTCAGCGAATCTCCCACGACGCCCCTCAGTCCCGATATGCTCACTATCGGTGAGGACCTGGAACCCGTGCCTCCGGTTTTGCTCATTTCCTCCCTTTTCCCGAGATGATTTTGGAATATTGAACAAGTTTCTTGCTAGGGACATAGCCGCGTGCCCTGAGAAAACTATGGACGCTCGAGTTGTAGATATAAACGCTCATTAGAATATACTCGACCTTTTCGTCTTTCGCCAATTTCTCGACCTCCCTGAGGAGCGCGTCGCCAATACCGCGCCGGCGCCAACCCTTCCTGGTGACCGCATATGGAAGGTAGAAATAATTTTCCGATCTGTAGATCGTCACGTATCCGACGACCTCCTTCTCCCCGTTCCTTCCATGAGGCGCGACAGCCACAAGCATCGTCGCCCCGTCGCCGCTGACGAAGTGCTTGAAATCTTCCGCCTTCATCCTCTGTCCCGGATAATTCTCAATTTCGTTTACACCGCTGCTCATCTTTACGACTGCGGGCAGGTCGCCCGCTCTGGCTTTCCTGATGCTGAACTGTGCAGTTTGCCGGCCGGTCCCGATTTTACTATCGGCGTCGGCGAGCGGAGGTTTTCTTGCGGTTCTTCTCATAGATAATACGTACTCCTTCGAGAACAAGGGCCGGTTCAATATAATCGATGACTTTTGTCCGGGCAGAGATCACCCTCGCGTATCCGCCGGTTGCGACGACTTTGGCGTCTGTTCCGAGCGAACTCTTTATTCTGCGGACTATTCCTTCCATGGCGTCTACGGCGCCGAACATGATGCCGCTTTGCATGCTTTTAACCGTGGTCCTGCCGATAACCTCCTCCGGGAAAAGCAGCTCGATTCTCGGAAGCTTCGCCGCGCGTCTCTGAAGATCTGCCGCGCCAGTCTCAAGCCCGGGCGCAATCGCACCTCCTAGGTACACGCCTTCCGGGGAAACCACATCAAACGTTGTCGCCGTGCCGAAGTCCAGGATTATAAGCGGTCCTCCGTATTTTCCATAAGCGGCGACCGCGGCGCAAATCCTGTCGCTCCCGACTGCGCGCGGCTCATCATACGCAACCGCAATCCCAAGATCGAGATCGGGATTAACCACCATCGGCGCACAGCCAAAATATTTCTGCGACATTCTCTCCAAAATGCTGGTAAGGTTAGGAACGACAGACGATATCCCCACCCCGTCGATGCTGCGAACCCTGACGCCATCGTGCTCCAGAAGCGACAGGACAACTATCCCGATTTCGTCCTCAGTCCTTACGACCTCGCTTGCAACGCGGTAGTCGTGTTTCAATTTTCCTTTTTCATACACACCGAACTGAGTATGTGTGTTCCCGACATCGATAAATAGCAGCATCAGTCTGATCCTCCAGTCCCGGATTAGATGTTTTGCGAAAGAGATATTTCTCCCGCGGTGAATTTCCGCAACCCTGACGGCGTCTTGAGTACAAGAGACCCGTCGTCCGTAACGTCGTCAAATATCCCTTCAAATGTGGTATCTGCGAGCTTCAATGTAATTCTCCTGCCGAACATTTTTGACCGTTCGCGCCACTTCTTCATTACATCGTAGAATTCACCGGACTTAACGGTCTCGTATAACGAGGCAAATTTTCCGAGGATCACTAAAAGAATCTCATCACGGTCGAACTTCCGGCCAACGGAAAGGGCGAGCGACGTGGCTTTCTCCATAATTTCCCCGGGGAAGGCGGTCTGGTTCACATTCAATCCTATGCCAAGGACCACATGGTTCAGGCGAGCCCCCTCGAAGCTCGACTCCAGAAGTATGCCGCAGACTTTTTTCGAATCGATCAGGATATCGTTTGGCCATTTCAGCTCAGTCCTGACATTGGCAGCCTCATCCAAAGCCTCGGCGACCGCCACCGCCGCCGTGAAGGTCAAGATGAAGGCCTCGTCTCTTCCCAGAAAATCCGGCCGCAAAAGTATCGAGAACAGCAAGTTTGAGAGAGGCTCCGCCTCCCACCTCCTGCCGAATCGCCCGCGACCGCTGAGTTGTTCGTCCGCCAAGACGACGGTTCCCTCTGGGAATCCTTCATCGCCCAGCTTGAGCAGGTAGTTATTTGTCGAGTCAATCTTGCCGAATCGATATATGTCGTAGTTCAAACCGATGCCAGAATTTAACCCTGGAATACCGGAAAGGAAAGGACAGCTAAGATGCATCGCCCGGGAATCATCTGAGATATTTATCACATTATTGTCGAAAATTCTTGCATTTGAACCAAACAAATTCAATCTTTAAGCAAATTTGAGAGAGTGTGGCTAATTCAAAAGGAAGTACGAAATATCGCAGGACCATTCGAGCGTTATTATTGGAAATCCCTCCTATTTGTGGCGTTAAACATGCGAGCAGTTAACATAGAACAAAACTAACAAAGGAGAGAACTATGCTTCGTAAACTTTCTGCAGCACTAATAGCAGCCTTCGTCATGGCTTTCTTCGCGCCGAAAGCGAACGCTCAATTCGAGTACGGGAAGAACTATATAGGCCCGCATATCGGTCTGAGCGGCGTGGGAAGCGCGCTGACGCTGGGCGCGGACTACGAACGCGGCATCACTCAAGTGGGTGAAGTGGGACCCGGAATTATAGGCATTGGCGGCATGTTCGACTATTTCTCCTACGGAGACGCGGCTTTATATGGAAAGTGGACATATATTGATATCGGCGTATCCGGAATGTACCACTTCGTCCTAGATAACAAAAAGTGGGATCCATTTTTGGGCCTCGTCCTCGGTTACGAGATTGCCTCGTGGAGTTGGAACTCCGGCTACAGTGGCCTTGCATCACCTTCTGCTGGAGGTTTCGCATTGGGCGGCAGCGCCGGAATCAGATATTTCTTGAGTGACAATTTGGCTCTGCAGGCGCGAGTTGGATTTGGGTTCTATCTTCTCGCAGTCGGAGTCGATTTCAAGTTCTGATTCTTTCAACAGCAAGAAAATGACTGCAGCCGCGGGCTTCTTGACCCGCGGCTCTTTTTTGCACGCCTACTTCAGTGCAATCACTCCATCAAAATCCGGCAGAGAGTTATCGCATAGAATAATCCTTCGTCATCTTGCCGGTAAAATGAAAACTTATCAGTCCGACGCGGGGTAGCGGTACTTCCTGGTCAGGCTCGTGTTATTTGAAGTGTAAATTTGTCTCAAAAGTCTCATATTGGTATTGAAGCCGCTAACGACAAAAAGAAGACATAACCCCGTAGCCTTCAAAGAATGATCTATTTCCTGATATCCGTCGTAGTAATAATGCTTGTCTCGCTCGTACCTATCTCGGTAATCCTCGTCGGACCGAAAATGCTTCTGATGCCGGCCCGGAGAAAACCGGAGTACTACATCGAGAAATTCGGCTTCAGCCATCCGTCGCAGATCGGTTTACGGTACGAGTCCGATACTATTCTCACGAGCGACGGTTACAGGCTATCCTACTGGATGATAGACGACCCGAAGTGCGAGAAGGCAAAAGGGGCAGTCATATATCTCCACGGAATCACCGACTCGAAAGTCAGCGGCTTGAATTACGCCAGGCAGCTTGCCGGGCTGTGTCAAAGAATCTATCTGATAGACATGCGCCGCCACGGTGAGAGCGAGGGTGAGTACTGCACATACGGTTATTACGAAAGACACGACGTCGTCCGACTCATAGATAAGGTCTCCTCCGAGATCCCGGACGTGCCGATCACGCTTCTGGGCACTTCAATGGGGGCGGCAATATCGATACAGGTCGCTGCGATAGACAAACGTGTTTCACGCGTGATTGCCGTCGCTCCGTTCTGCGACCTGTTTTCAATTGCCCTCGACCACGAGTTCCGCCACATAGGCATCAGGAACAAGCTGCTTCTACGGTTCGTGCTGCACCGCGCCGAGAAAATCGCGCACTTCAATGCCGCTGAAGTATCGCCCGCGAAAGATATAAAGAAAGTTCATGTTCCGATTCTTATAGTGCATGGTGAAAAAGATAAAACGGTAAAGAGACAATACCCTCAGAGACTGGCAGAACTAGGCGAACAAACTGAGCTCCTGACGATCGAGGGGGCCGGTCACGTCGATGTCCTTGAGAAGGGGGGAAAGGCGTACCTCGGCAAAATATCGGATTTTCTGGCGTCCTCCTAAAAAAGAAACCCGCCCTGGGCAAGGGCGGGTAGAAGGAGGCATTCTAGGTAGGTCCTTCTTTTGAGTGCTGGCTACGTGTTTAGACGAGGCTTTTCCCTTTTTGTTACAATCCAGTCGAATTCTTTGTCCCGTGCGTGGTCCGTTAGATAAAAAAACACCCGCAAATAGCGACTAAACTCCCATCCCGTTCAATCTGTCAAACAGACATAGGTCCCGTGGTTTCTATGTCGATTCCTGGAACGAAACCGGGTAAATTGTCATTTATAAGAGTGAGAATTAAATTGAAAAAAAGGAAAATCGATAATTATGCGCTGGTCGTTTCCTGTAGGCAGGCTGTTCGGCATTCCGATACGAGTACATTATACATTTCTACTGCTCTTGGCATTCATATGGTATGTCGAGACTACGGTCCTTGGCGCGCAGGCGGGCCTTCACAGCGTCATTTTCTGGGCACTTATTTTCGTGTGTGTTCTCCTCCACGAGCTTGGTCACAGCCTCGTCGCTCAGTCGTACGGGCTCACTATTGCATCGATCATTCTTCTTCCGATCGGAGGGGTTTCCCAGATTACGGAGATACCACGCGATCCGATCAAGGAGGTGGCAATAACGGTAGCGGGACCGGTTACAAATTTTCTGATTGCAGGCGTCCTGCTGTTTTTTGGAAAGATGATCTATCCGTCGCTCCAATTTTCTGAGATTTCGCTTCAGAGCGGAAGCACGATCGTGGACCTGTTCTGGGCAAACATCATGCTCGGGCTTTTCAACATCGTGCCGGCCTATCCCATGGACGGGGGGAGAATTCTCCGCGGCATCATCGCGATGCGAAAGGAATACGTCGAGGCCACGCGTCTGGCAGCAGACGTGGGTAAACTTTTCGCAATCGGGTTCATCGTCGTAGGATTCTTTTATAACTGGTGGCTCATTCTCATCGGAATCTTCGTTTTCAGCGGCGCGAGCTCCGAGGCGGAGGCGGCGGTCCTCACCTCCAGACTGGAGAAACTGCCGGTGAGCAGCCTTATGATAACGGATTTCAGGACCATTTCGCCCGGCGAGCCGCTGACGGCAGTCGTGGAAAAATCCCTTCATACATTTCAGAACGACTTTCCGGTCGTTGAAAATGGAAAGTTCGTCGGCATCCTAACCCGCTCATCGGTGATCGAGTCCCTGCACCACCACCTCCACGAGAGGCGCGTCGGCGATATCGCTAAAAGGAATTTCCCGACAATTCTTCCCGAGGCGACAGCAGCCGAGGCACTGACAGCGATGAGGAGCTCCGGAGTTACTGTAGCTCCCGTCGAGCAGGACGGCAAGCTTTTCGGAATCATAACAATGGAAAAACTTCTTGAAGCATCGGACGTACTAAATGACAAATAAGATCAATCGCATCGCACTGAAACGGATATCTGCAGTTGTTCTCTTCGGACTCGCAGCATTATTATCGGGCTGCGGCTCGGGGTTACATTCGTTTGCACCCGACGTCAAAAACACGCTCTTTCCTCCCCGTTTCGGTTTCTTCATAATCAATTATCCGCTGGCGAACTCCGATTCATCCGAGAGCATTCTTTACGCCCGGATAAGGTATGACGACGTCGTTTTTGAGCGCACCGACTCGGGATTCTCGTCGCATTTCCAGTTCTCAATCAATGTCTTTTCCGACAAGGAGCTGACGGAGATCCGGTACTCTAAAATACTCGACAGAAGGATTACGGTGCCCACATACGCGATGACAAATTCAATAACCGCATACGACACGGTGGAAGACAAGCTGACACTCGAGCCCGGGCAGTATTACATAGTCCTTAAGCTCTACGATTACAACACCGATCACACCTCTTCGAGAGAAATCGAACACAGGTTCAAAGATTTTCTAAGAAGCCCGCTGGCTATAAGCGACGTGTTGCTGTACGACAAATCGGACACGAGCGGCGTCCCGGTCGACGTGCTGAAAGGCCGCACGGGCACCATACTGGCCGATTTCTACGTGACAATGCAGGACGCGCCCGCGAGATTTTCGCTCCACGCCGTAGCAAAGTCCATCGAATCGCCTACGACCATCGACACCACGCTGGAAATGAGGCAGGCCGGCAGTGTGCAACGGTATAAACTCCCCATTGATACACGAGGCCTGGCCGCCGGCACTTACCAGCTGAAGCTTGAGGTTAAGAAAGATATGGATGAGAGCTCGTCGCAGACGACTTTCAGGATCCTTCGAAGCAGCATTCCGCTCGTGCCCGCAGAACTCGACCGGGAGATAGAGCCTCTTATTTACATCACAACTTCCGGCGAGATTGCCGCGATGAATACCGGGACTTTCCAGGAGCGGCGGGAAAAATTTCTGGATTTCTGGCTGAGGCGCGCGGACAACAACAAAGAGGCTGCCGATGCGATGAGAGCCGAATTCTACAAGAGAGTCGATTTCGCGAACCAGCACTTTGAAGGCGGACTGAGCCACGGTTGGCGGAGCGACCGCGGAAGGATCTACATCATCTACGGCCAGCCAGACCAGGTAGAAACTCACGACGAAGACTTCAGCACTCCACCGTATCAGATCTGGTACTACTACAACCTTAAACTTGAGTTCGTTTTCCTGGATGAGTTCGGGACGGGGGACTACAGACTGGTTCAGTCGAGCCAGCTCGACTAAGCCGGCCGGGCCTTACCTCAATTTCTTTTCGTCGACCGCTGCTACCACGGGGTAACGTGAGGAGATCTCGTTCCTCTTGATCTTTGCAAGCCTGGGTTTGAGTATCTGTCTCTTTACGCCGGAAAGACGATTGATAAAGAATTTTTGCTGCAGGTGGTCGTACTCATGCTGGAAAACACGGGCCCACATCCCTGACAACTCTGTTTCGATGCGTTCGAAATTGCCGTCCGTATACCGCACCCTGATCGAGTCGGCCCGCGTCACTTCATCGCGAATTCCGGGAACGCTCAGACATCCCTCCTCAAGCGTATATTCCCCGCCGCTTTCGAGTATCTCCGGATTAATGGCGACAAGAGGCTTCTCAGATGCGTAATCTTCCATGACGGAAATGTCCATCACCGCAAGCGAGAGGGCCAGTCCAACCTGGTTTGCTGCCAATCCGATTCCGTCGGCGTTGTGCATCGTCTCGAACATGTCCCGTATCAGACCCACGAGCGAATCATCGAACCTGGTTACTTTTTTCGCGGGAACGTCCCACACCTTTGTACCGTACAGGTGGATCGGCATTATCATTTCGCATTACTCCAGTATTTCCGGTTTGACGTTAATTACTTAGCTCTGGTTCTCTTTATACAGCGCTGACCTTCCGGCGTAAAATTTAAGCCCTGAAAAAATCCCATGCAAAACAAAGATTTGACCGGCGGCAACTCAGAACATGATACCGTCTTCATTTAAAGAATTTGTGCCCGAACGGTGGATCAAGGCGAATGCACCGGCAATATCGGACGGGGAGGCATTCCACAATCTCCCGCGCGGAGAGAAAACATCATTTCTTTACAAGGTTATCGATTTCCTGTTCGATAGCGAGATAATCCTCGTAATCCGCCTTCGCCTGAAGCCCGATAGTCTCCGGAAAATCCGGCGGAACCTGGTTCGCACCGTTGACATTGTACGGTATGAGTTCCTTGGCGATGCCCAGCTCGAGAAAAAGATTCTTGCCGTAGAGAGCGACGAGCGAGGAGTGAATCTTGTCCGAGAGTTGATTGTATGCAGAGTTGATCTGTGGATATTTGCCGGTCACGAGATTGGCGGCGATGAAACCCGAGTAAAACTGCGCACCCCCCTCTTTCTTTATTCCATCGGCGAAGTCTTCCTGTGCTCTGTCGTACTCGCCTGCCGCAAACGCTTTCATCCCGTCATCGTACAACTGCGCGGGCTTTTTCGCACATGACGCGACAAATAGCGACAGCATCAACACAAGGACAATGTGGGATTTCGATATCGTTCTTCCGGAGACATCTTTCGTCATTGAAAATTTAAAATTCATAATTGAGAATTCTCATTCTAAATTCCGTATGATTTCCATTTTGAATCGACCAATCTTTTTATTTCATCGGACATTACGATCTTATCGGGCCACTGACGCGTGAATCCCTCGTCCGGCCATTTGCGCGTGCCGTCGATGCCCATCTTGCTGCCGAAGCTGAAATATTGAGCGGAATGGTCGAGCACATCGGCGGGACCTTTCGTGAAGATCACGTCGCGCTGCGGGTCGATATTGTTCAGCGCGTACCACCATGCTTCCGACGTGTCCTGCACGTTCACATCCTTGTCGACGACCACGATGACCTTCGCGAACATCATCTGTCCCATCCCCCACAGCCCGTTCATTACCTTGAACGCATGCCCGGGATATTTCTTGTCGATCGACACGAAGACAAGATTGTGGAAAACGCCTTCGAACGGCATGTGGTAATCGACTATCTCAGGAATTACGAGCTTCGCGAGAGGGAGGAAGATTCTCTCCGTCGCATGGCCCATCCAGTCGTCCTCCATGATCGGTTGACCGACAACTGTTGAGACGAAGACGGGTTTCTTCCGGGTCGTGACGGCAGTAACATGAAATGCCGGATAGTAATCGGCCAGCGAGTAGAAACCCGTGTGGTCGCCGAACGGCCCTTCGACGCGGAGTTCCTCCTGTGTGTCGACGAAACCTTCAAGCACGATTTCCGACTCGGCGGGGACTTCCAGATCGACGGTCCTGCACTTCACGAGTTCTACCGGCTCCTTCCTCAGGAAACCCGAGAAGAGATATTCCTCTATGCTTTCCGGGAGCGGCGCGCTTGTGCTGTACATAGTGGCAGGATCCGAACCGACGACGACGGCGACTTCGAGGCGTTTCATCCCCTTCTCTTTCGCTTTGTTGAAGTGGGCGGCGCCTCCCTTGTGCCTCTGCCAGTGCATCGCGGTCGTGTTCTTGTCGAGTACCTGAAGGCGGTAGAGTCCCATGTTGCGAATGCCGGTCTCGGGGTCCTTCGTCACGACCTGGCCGAAGAGTATATACGGCCCGCCGTCCTGCGGCCACGAGGTCGTAATCGGAAACCTGTATAGATCGACTTCCTTGCCAGCAAGAACAATGTCCTGGCAGGGAGCATTTCTGACCACCTTCGGCGGAAACTTTGCCATCTCCATCAGCTTGGGCATCATCGCCATCTTCCCGAGGAGGGACTCCGGAACTTTGAGGTTCAGCATTTCAGAAAGTCGCTCGCCTATCTCGTCGATGTCCTCGACCCCGAGAGCCCATGCCATCCTCTGCCTTGTCCCGAAAATATTGATCGCCAGCGGAATATCGCTCCCTTTCACGTTGGTAAAGAGAAGCGCGGGACCGCCGGATTTCACTACCCGGTCGGCGATTTCCGTGATCTCCAGTTTCGGGTCGACTTCTGTGTCGATGACTTTCAGCTCGTGCTTCTTCTTAAGGAGCTGAATGAATTCGTTTAGATTATTGATTGCCATCTGATACGTCCGTTGATGTTACTTTTCTTGCGCCTGCGTATCGGCGCCTGTAATACGTGCTTTCCAGAGACGAAATCGTCACACCCTGCGACACGCTTGCATGAGCAAACAGATCGTCGCCGAGATAAATGCCGACGTGACTGATTCTCGATCCGACGGTCTTGAAGAAGACAAGGTCTCCCGCCTGAAGATTATCTCTTGACACCCTGTCGCCGAGTGAGGACTGTTGCAGGGCAGAATGGGGAAGCCCTATTTTGAATACCGAATTAAAGACCACCATAGAAAATCCAGAACAGTCGATCCCAGAATGATCCACTCCACCGATTTTGTACGGAGTCCCGATATACGACAGGACAGCCTGCATCAGTCTGTTTCGGACACCGACGACCGGCTGATTTTCCATCCTGCTGACCTCATCTCTGAGCCTGTCCGGGCTGACAGAGCGGTCGTCCTCCGCCATCAGTTCTTTCTTCTCAATTTTCAACTCTTCCGGCGTCTCGTCGTATGCAAATCGAGGCTTGTTGCTGACGGAGCCGTTATTACCGGAGGTGAATCGTGGAGACGACCCTGCACAGCCCATGATTAAAAGACATGAAACGGCACAAGATGAAATCAGAAGTCTGTAAGTTTTGTCCATCGGCGAAGTTGCTGTGACAATATAAAAAGGGGGCGACTGGAGTACAAGAAACGACGGTGGAAATGCGAAATCAGTGTGGGTCGATGGACAGCGAAGTTGCTAGTTTCCGGCGCCGCTGTTAAAATGGTCGAGAAATTTGGTGTCGGGAATTATCAAGATGGCCGCCCACCAGCCCATCGAAGCAAAAGAGAACAAGAAAAGAGGTTCAGATGCTTACCAACCTGCTGTTCATCGCGATCTTCGGATACTTCGGGTATCTCCTTGCACCGAAGCTGAAGTTGTCCGGCTCACGCCGCGTGAACGTCATACTGCTGGTTCTGCTTGTACTGTCTTTTTACGTTCACGCGGACATCATCCACATCTTCAGTGTTGTACTCGACGCGAGCACGATTCTGATCGGGCTTATCGGCGGCGTCCTGCTGCGCCGACTTATGTAAGAGCAGCGGGGGTACATGAGGTCGGGAGCTGCTCATGAAGGAACTAAGCGATTCTCGTCGTTCCAAATCTGCGGACACCGACCTTCTGCCCGGGCCGACACTCCCTTATGACTCCGCCAAAGTTACCTTTTTCATGAGTCAATGCGGCGTTTCACGATCGGTCGCCCTGCTTTGTGTTTTCAGCTCCGGCCGCCG